>NZ_JCALEJ010000013.1:0-125790 GCF_059813315.1 Mycobacterium sp. NGS11 | reverse complement strand
GGTGCCCCTTCGCTCCGCGCTGCCCGCTGGCCATCGACGAATGCCGGCTCGAGGAGCCGGTATTGCTTTCCGTGGGGGCCGATCACCGGGCCGCCTGCATCCGCACCGACGAGGTCGACGGGCGCAGCGCCGCGGACATCTACGGGGTCAGCACCGAAGCCCGGCAAGCGGAACCCGCTGACACATCGGTCGTCGTCCGGGTGCGTGATCTGACAAAGACCTATCGGCTGACCAAAGGCGTGTTCCGCCGCAGCGCCGGTGCGGTTCACGCCGTCGACGGCGTCAGTTTCGAACTGCGGCAGGGCCGCACCCTGGGCATCGTCGGCGAATCCGGGTCGGGCAAGTCGACCACCCTGCACGAGATCTTGGAACTGGCCGGGCCGCAGTCGGGTTCGATCGAAGTCCTGGGCACCGATGTCACCGCGCTGAGCGCCTCGCGCAGGCGATCGCTGCGGCGCGACATCCAGGTCGTATTTCAGGACCCGGTCGCTTCGCTCGACCCACGGCTACCGGTGTTCGATCTGCTCGCGGAGCCCCTGCGGGCCAACGGTTTCGACAAGGGGTGTACCAAAGTGCGCGTCGCCGAACTGCTCGACATCGTGGGACTGCGTCGTGCCGACGCCGTCCGTTACCCCGCCGAATTCTCCGGCGGGCAAAAGCAGCGCATCGGCATCGCCCGCGCGCTGGCTTTGCAACCGAAGATCCTCGCACTCGACGAGCCGGTCTCCGCGCTCGACGTGTCCATTCAGGCGGGGATCATCAACCTGCTCCTGGACCTACAGGAGCGATTGGGTCTTTCCTATCTGTTTGTCTCCCACGATCTTTCGGTCGTCAAACACCTGGCGCACGACGTCGTCGTGATGTATGCCGGCGCGATCGTGGAGCAGGGCGACAGCCGCCGGGTCTTCGCCGACCCGCAACACGAATACACTCGGCGGCTGCTGAACGCGGTGCCGCAACCGGATCCGGGCAGACGTGCCTAGGCGGGCGGTTAAGGAGGGTGCGCGGGTCGCCGCGGTGCTTCTCGCGATGGCCCTTGCGCTCGCGGGCTGTTCGCCGGCCGTCAATTTGATTCCGGAGACCGGCCACAACGCGCAGATCGGCGCGACGAGCGACGTCAACCCGCGTGACCCCGCCACCCTGCGAGACGGCGGCGACCTGCGACTGGCGCTGACCGAATTTCCGCCGAACTTCAACGTCTTGCATATCGACGGCAACTCGGTCGACGTCTCCGCGATAATGAAGGCCACCCTGCCCCGGGCGTTCGTCATCGGGCCCGACGGCTCGACGACGGTCGACACCGACTACTTCACCAGCATCGAGCTCACCGGCATTGCGCCGCAGGTGGTTACGTACACGATCAACCCCAAGGCGGTGTGGTCCGACGGCACGCCGATCACCTGGGAGGACATCGCCAGCCAGATCCACGCCCTGAGCGGCGCCGACAAGGCGTTCGAGATCGCCGGGCCCAGCGGTGCCGACCGCGTCGCGTCGGTGACCCGCGGCGTCGACGACCGCCAGGCCGTCATGACGTTCGCCAAGCCCTACGCCGAATGGCGCGGCATGTTCGCCGGCAACGGAATGCTGCTGCCCAAGAGCGTGACCGCCACCGCAGAGGCGTTCAACAAGGGCCAACTGGAGGGCCCCGGCCCGTCGGCCGGCCCCTTCGTCGTCTCGTCACTGGATCGGACCACCCAGCGGATCGTGTTGAGCCGCAACCCGAAATGGTGGGGCGCGCGGCCCCGCCTGGACAGCATCACCTACCTGGTGCTGGACGATGCCGCGCGGCTGCCCGCCTTACAGAACAACACGATCGACGCCACCGGAGTCGGCACGATCGACCAGCTGACCATCGCGCAGCGCACCAAGGGAATCTCGATCCGGCGCGCGCCCGCCCCGGCCTGGTCGCACTTCACGTTCAACGGCGCCCCGGGTTCGATCCTGGCCGACAAGGCGCTGCGCGTCGCGGTGGCCAAGGGGATCGACCGGCAGACCATCGCCAAGGTCGTCCAGTACGGGCTCACCAGTGACCCTGTGGCACTGGGCAATCACATCTATGTCGCCGGGCAGCAGGGCTATCAGGACAACAGCTCGGTCCTGCCCTATGATCCGGCCGCGGCCGACCGAGAGCTTGACGCGCTGGGCTGGAAGCGGGTCGGGCAGTTCCGCGAGAAGGACGGCCGGCGGCTGGTCATCCGCGACTTGTTCTACGACGCCCAGGGCAGCCGACAGTTCGCCCAGATCGCCCAGCACAGCCTCGCCCAGATCGGTGTCAAGCTCGAACTCGTCTCCCGGTCGGGCAATGGCTTCTTCACCAACTACATTAACGTCGGCGATTTCGATATGGCCCAATTCGGTTGGCTCGGAGACGCTTTCCCGCTCTCGGCACTGACCCAGATCTACAAGTCCGACGGGGAGAGCAATTTCGGCAAGATCGGCAGCGCGCAGATCGACGCCGCCATCGAGAACACACTCGAAGAACTCGATCCGGCCAAGGCGCGTGCATTGGCTAACGATCTGGACAAGATGATCTGGGCGCAGGGATTCAGCCTTCCGCTGACCCAGTCGCCCGGTGATGTCGCGGTGCGCAGCTCGCTCGCCAATTTCGGCGCCGCCGGTCTCGCCGACCTCGACTACACCGCCATCGGTTTCACGCGGAGTTGAGCCGCCGCCGCAGGCGGTTCGGGATCGGCAGGGCGCCCTCGATGACCGCCGCCGCCCCGAGCGCCTTCCACAGCAGCTGCACCTCTGGCCGCGGCGGCAGCGCGTCCAACGCCGATGCCTGTGCCGCAAGACCATTGAGGTCACCTCGCCGAACCGCGTCGGCACTGGCCAGCGCCACGGGCTCACGGAAGTCCAGCGCGCTGTGTGCCATGTTCGGCAAGCTCAGCAGCACCGCATTGGGCAGCAGCGACGCGGCACGTTGCGCGACGGCCGGCGGGGTGATCAGGTCACGGCCTCCAGAGACCACCGCGGTGGGCCAGTCGAATTTCGGCATCTCGGCCGGCAGGTCATAGGGCTCGTCCTCGAAAGTCACCCGGTGCGTGCGTGCCCGGCTTTCGGCGACCGCGGGATCGAGTGGTAAGCCGTCGGGTTCGGCCGCATAGTCCAGCTCGCGAAACGCAATGCGGCTCACCAGATCCTCTTCGTACCGGAAAGGCAGGTTGCTCAGGGTGTTGAACCGGGACAGCGCCCACCACAGCAATTTTCGGCCATCGAGGAGTAGGTCGAGTTGCCGCTCGAGCAGGTCGGTTCCGCCATAGCCGTAGATCGTCGCGACGACCTGTGTTGCCGCCGCATCCATGGCGCCTGCGTCAACGAGTTTGCGCATTTTCGGTGCTACCGAAGCGGTTTCGGGGCTGTCGCCCTTCAGCAGCAACCGGCGGATCGCGCGGCGCACGATGACTATGTCGTGCCGCGACAGCAGCGGTGAATCAAGCACCATGCCGCGCACCCGGCGCGGATGCCGCACCCCCACCCCCGCCGCGATGTAGGTGCCGTAGGACGCCCCGTAGATGACGGCCGACTCGGCTTGGGCGTCGTCGAGCACCGCGACCACATCGTCGACCACCTGGTTCACGGTCATCGATTGCGGCGGCAGATCGCCGCCCGAATCGTCGTGGCGCGACATGCCCACCCCGCGGTGCTCGATCATGATGACGTCGAGACCGGACGCCGCGGCGCGCCGCCGCAGCCCTTTGTACATCTGCACCGAGGCGACTCCCGGCCCCCCGGGAATGATGACCAGCGGTTGGGCGGATTTGCGGCCCGCGCGAACGTAGTACAGATCGAACTCTTCGGCACTGTGCGGGGAGATCGGCCGGCGCACCGGCCGTACGCCCGGCAGTTCCGCCAGCTTCTCCTGTATCCGGCTGCGCTTCGCGTTCATCGTCATCAGCGTGGATCCACCATGAGCCCATTCTGCAGGCAAGGCGACAGCGCGCCGCACTGAATCGACCTGACCAGCGGCACCGGCCGGCGGGCGGCCACCACGGCTAAGCGCTGAGCACGATCCGGTGCGCGCCCTTGACACCGTCGTAGCGATCGGGGCTACAGGTGAGCACGATCACCTGCCCGTGGGTTCCCACGGTGTCGAACAGCTCCCCCATCTTGGTCAACCGGTCCGGGTCGGTGAAACCGAGCGCGTCGTCGACCACCACGGGGACGGCGTCCTCCTTGGCGACCAGGGCGGCGCCGGCCAGCCGCGCCAAGATGCCGAGCTGCTCCTTCGCGCCACCCGATAAGGATTCGTACGGCACCGTGATGCCATTCAGGGTGCGGCTGCGGATGCACAAGTCGCTATCGATGTCGACCTCGAAACTCGGGCCGAACACCGGGCGGCCGAGCCTCTGCAGTTCCGCGCGGTAGGGCTCGACGTAACGCTGCCTGGTGGTGTCGCGGTGGCGCGTCATGACCGAGCGCAGCAGCTGCGCAGCCCGCGCGCGGCCACCTACCTGGCTGTGTTCGGCGGCGGCGTGCTCGCGTTCGATCTGGGCGGCGTCGAGCTTGCCTTGGCGTCCCTCACCGCCGAACACCGAGAGTTCGATGGTGACCTCACGCAGCGCGCGGGCGGCTTCCTCGTAGCACTCGCGCACCGAGTCGGCTTCCCTCTTGGCATCGGCCAATTCGCGCGCGACCGCATCGGGCGCGGCCGCGGCCAGCGCGTCGGCGAGTTCGGTGACGCGTTGTCGCGCGGCCTCCGCCGCGGCCATCGCCGTAGCCGAAGAGGCCGCGAGCTCGTCGTCACCGGCCGAGGAGCGTTCGGCCGCCAGCCGCTCGGAAGCGGCGTCCAGCTCCGCGCGCTGAGTATCCAATGTGTTCTGTAGAACCGTTGCCCGCGTTGACAATTCAGCCAGACCGGCCGCGGCTGCGGTGGCGGCCTGGCGGTGGGCCTCGCATTCGCTCGATGCGCCCGCCTGGGCCTGCAGGAGCGCGGCGAGTTCGGCGCGGGCGGCGTCGATATCCGTGAGAACGGGTTCGGTCCCGGCGAGGTCGTCACGCAGCTGCACCAGCCGCGACCGCAGCGCGTCAACCTGTTCGTCACCGCACAGGCCGGCCAGCGTCGCGGCGAGCCGATCACGGGTGCTCTGCAGCTCGCGGCGACGCTGATCGGCGGATCGCGCCGCGGCGAGGTCGCTCACCTCACCGGCCGCCAGCGCCGCGGCCAATTCCTCTTGTGCCACAGCATGTTTGGTGTGCACGTCCAGCGTGGTCGCGCCCGGCGTGACTTTGGCGGTCAGGACGCCGGGAACCTCCACCGCGGTAGGCCCGGCGGCGGTTATCGACCAGCTTTGTCCGGCCCGCAGCGAGATCTCCCGGCCGCCGACGACCAGTTGAATGTCTGCTGCAGCGCTGAATTCGATGGCCGCCGAGGTGAGCGCCAGCTGGTCGCCGGTGCGGTCGACGGCGGCCGCGGCGTCCTCGATTCGTCGCAGCACCGCCTCCGTGACGGCGATGGTGCTGAGCTCGGCGCAGACCCGCACGCGATCCCGCTCGATGGCGTCGATCTTCGCTAACCGGGCGGTCAACCGGTCGGCCTCTTCGCGGTTGGCGAGCTGGTCGACCTTGCATCGCGCCGATTCGGTCCGGAGTTGCAGCTCGGCAAGGGCCTCGGTGGCCCGTTGCAGGGCGGCGCCGGCCGCTTCGGCCTCCGCATGGGCCGCGGCCTGGGCTTCGTCGGCTTCCCTCGCCTGCGTTTGCATTTCGGCCACGGCGCCGGCGCGCGCGTCGATTTCGGTGAGCAGTTGCCGGCGTGCGGTGTGGGCGCCGTTGGCCGCCGCCGCGGTGGCGGCACTGGCCTCGGCGACAAGCTCAGCTTCGCGCCGCTGCGCGGCCAGCGCCGCGATTTCGTCGGCGGCCCCCTGCGCGGCGGCAAGCCGCGGCGCGACGGCGATTTGGCGTTCCGAGAAGTCGGCCACCTGGTCGGTCAACACGGCATGGCGAGCTACCCGGTCGTCGACCTCGGCGACGGCGGCCGCACACTCGGCGACCGCGGCCTCGGCGTCGGCCAGCCGGGTGATCGCGGCCGCCCATTCGCCCGTCGGCCGTCCGGTCGGCGTGAAGTAGCGCGCGTACTCCGCATCGATGCGTTCGATGAGCAAAGGCTCGGTGCCGCAAAGCCCCCCGCTGTCTCCGGCGGCCACGTCAAGCGCTCGAGAGAGCGCGTCGCACCCGGACAAGTCCACCGCAGCCGTCGAGGCCGACTGCAGAACCCGCTGGGCGTGCCAGAGGTCGCTGTCAACCGTTTCGGCCAGCATCGCGCGGACCCGTTCGTGGGCTTCGTCGCCGGTCAGCTGTTCGCGGCACGGCCGGATTACCGTCAGCTCCGTCTCGCACTTCTTGTGAAAGCGCTTGCGGTATACGAAACGGTAAGGGCCGCAACTGATTTCTGCGGACACCTCCGAGCCCACATCGCTGTGGGTCGGCTTGACCTGCTTGACTTCCTTCTTCGTCGAGCGGTCACGTGCTTCCAGGAGCAGGTCCAGGGCTTCGATCATCGACGACTTGCCGATCTCGTTGGCGCCGCACACCACCACGACGCCGTGGTCGGGGAAGTCGATTTGGCGGTGCGCAATGCCGCGGTAGTTGGTCAGGGTCAGCCGGTGCAGCTTCACGCCACGCCCCGGTCGGTGAGACGCAGCAGTAACGCCAGCGCCGCCTGCGCGTCGACGGCGGTCGCGGAGTCCTCCTGGCGCGCCGTCGCCACTAACTCTTCGACCGCCGCGGCGGCGAAACCTCCGATGCCGAGATCGCTGAATTCGCCGTCGGCCGGCATCACCGCCAGCTGCGTGTGGCTGTCCCACGTGCGCAGGTGGGCGAACAGGCGCGCGTATTTGTCCAGGCAGGAATCGAGCGCGGCGCGGTCGGTGACCGTCAGTGAACCGGTCAGCGCCAGGCGAACCACCATCCGGTCCTTCTCGGTCATCAGGTCGAGGTTCATGTCGAGGTCGGCGATGTCGCGGCTGGTGTCGACCTGTCGGTGCATCGTGACGAACCGCCAGCTGCCAATGTGCCGCGGCGTGACGGCGACGGCCCGCTGGGGGTCGGCCTCGTCGATGTCGACGATCAGAACATGACCGGGATCCGATTCGACGTCGTCGAAGTTGGTGACTTCCGGGGAGCCGGAGTACCAAACCCGGCCGCTGTCGCCAACCTGGGTCAGTGAGTGCTTGTCCCCCAGCGCCACATAGTGCACCGCGCCGCGGCTCAGCGCGTCGTCGACCTTTGCCAGCCGGATCAGCGAGGGCTTGTCCCGATCGGGATCCAGGACGTCGACACCGCCGTGCGCGACGAGGATGCGGGTAACTGCGGCTGCGGGCAGGTCGTCGAGGACGTCGGCGACCAGGTCGGTGGTCGGCACCTTCGACCGCCACGGCGCGGCGACGATCTCCAGCCCGGGACGCACCTGATGCACGCCGGCCCGATCGAGCACAACGACGTTTTCGGGACGCTCGGCGGTGAACAGTGTGCTGGTGTACACCGATGAGGCGTCCAGGGGGTCGTGGTTGCCCGGCAACAGGTACACCGGAATTCCGATGGCGCGCATGGCTTCCAGCGACTGCCCGATCACCTTGGACGAAAGCTGATTGTGTTCGAAGACATCACCCGAAACCACGACGAACTCGGCGCCGACTTCGGCGGCCAGCGCGCCCAGACCGGCGACCGCGTCGCGGCGCGCCGCCGAATAGCGCGGCTGCGCGTCACCGGCGAGGAAGTGCCTGGTCATGCCCAGCTGCCAGTCGGCTGTGTGCAGAAATCGCATGCCCGCTTGACCCCCCTTCGAAGTGTGTGTTTACCAGGGCATCGCGAGTTTAGGTCTGCGCACCGACAAGACGCGGGACCTCGGTCGGCAGGTCTTGGTCAGAGAATCTCGCGAGATCGGCCTGGGCCTGTGCCGCGCGTCGAGCGGGGGCGGTCACGAATTCCAAATGAATTGCGCGAGTGTGAATCTATGGCGATTCGGGCCCGGCTTTTGTCGGTGGGCGTGGCTAGTTTGGCGGTGTGAGTGATCAGCAGGATGTCGACGCGGTGTTCGACGCGCTCGATGCCGCCTGGGATCGCGCCTGCGCGCTGAACCTCGACGCGCTCAACTCGCGCCAACTGCTGGCGGTGTTACAGCGCTGCGAACAGCAACGCCGGCGCATCCCGGCCGTCGAGCATCCACTGATCAATTCCCTGGCCCGCCAAGCCCCCTCCCTCGAGCTCGGCGGCACAGTGGCCCATGCCATCGCCGAGGCCACCCTGATCAGCCGCACCGAAGCCAACCGACGCATCAGCGAGGCACGCGACCTGGGCCCGCGCCACGGCCTGACCGGCGAACCGATCCCACCCGCCCTGGCCGCCACCGCCGCGGCCCAACGCGACGGCACGCTGGGCGCGGGCCAGGTGGCGGTGATCCGCACGTTCTACCACCGCCTGCCCGGCTGGGTGGACGCCGCCACCCGCGAGCAGGCCGAGGCGCGGTTGGCCAAGGAGGGCAGCCGGTTTCGGCCAGAACAACTGGCGGCGCTGGCCAAGACGCTCGCCGACTGCCTCAATCCCGACGGCACCTACCGCGACGAGGACCGGGCGCGTCAGCGCGGCCTGATGCTGGGCAACCAGCAAGCCGACGGCATGTCAGCGCTGCGCGGCTGGCTGACCCCCGAGGCCCGCGCCACCCTGGAAGCCGTCTTGGCCAAACTCGCCGCGCCGGGCATGTGCAACCCCCTCGACGACACCCCCTGCATCGACGGCGCACCCACCCAAGAGGCCATCGAACACGACCCGCGATCGGCGGCCCAGCGCAACCACGACGGACTCAACGCAGCACTGCGCGGCATCTTGGCATCCGGAGAACTCGGGCAGCACAACGGCTTACCGGCCTCCATCATCGTCACCACCACACTCCAAGAGCTCGAGGCCGCCGCCGGGCGCGGCCTGACCGGTGGCGGCACCCTCTTGCCGATGAGCGATGTGATCCGCCTGGCCCGCCACGCCCACCACTATTTGGCGGTCTTCGACAAGGGCAAGGCGCTGGCGCTGTATCACACCAAACGACTCGCTTCACCGGGCCAGCGAATCGTGTTGTACGCCAAGGACCGCGGCTGTAGCGCCCCCGGCTGCACCGTGCCCGGCTACTACAGCGAAGTCCACCACGTCACCGACTACGCCACCTGCCACACCACCGACATCAACGACCTCACCTTCGCCTGCGGACCCCATCACCGCCTCCTACGACCCGGCGGCTGGATGACCCGCAAAAACGCCAAAGGCGATACCCAATGGATTCCACCTCCGCACCTCGAACGGGGCCGACCCCGAACCAACACCTTCCACCATCCGGAAAAGCTGCTCGACGGCGATGGTGATGACAACGATGTGCCGCCGCACTGAATTACTCTGATTGCTCGTGACTGGCCAGCGCACCCTGCTGCTGATGCGGCATGCGAAGTCCGATTACCCGCCCGGCGTCGCCGACCACGATCGACCGTTGGCGCCCCGCGGCATCCGGCAGGCCGGACTGGCCGGCGACTGGCTGCGCGCGAACGCCCCCGCCATCGACGGCGTGTTGTGCTCCACTGCGACACGCACCCGCGAGACGTTACGGAACACCCGCATCGATGCGCCGGTGCGATACAGCGATCGCCTGTATGCGACCACGCCGGGCACGGTCATCGACGAGATCAACACGGTGGACGACGCCGTCGGCACGCTGCTGGTCATCGGGCACGAACCAACGATGTCGGCGCTGGCGCTGGGACTCGGTCATGCCGAAGGTACGAATTCCACTGCAGCCGAACGAATTACGGCCAAGTTTCCGACGTCGGCGATCGCGGTGCTCACCGTGCCGAGCGCGTGGAAAGCGTTGGAACTGGGCGTGGCGACGCTGATCGACTTCGCGGTTCCGCGCTGAGGTTCGAGGTGCCGCGCTGAGCCGCGATCAGGAGTTGGTGGCCAGCGTCAGCTCCATCAGCTTGATGGCCTGCCCGCACGCGTCGATGCCCGGCGCCTGCGGGTTGATCCACCATCCGACCACCCCGGCCGCGTCGCTGGCCACGCCGCACGCACCGTTCGCGTCGTCGGGCCGCATCACGATCGAGTCGATGCCGGCGATCGAACGCGTCTCGATCTTGTACTTCAAGAATTCGGCGACCTTGCGCTCGTTGGACAGGCTGCCCTGCTCGAACCAGAACCGGGTGATGTCGATCAGGCCTGCTGGGTTGGCCGCCTGCCAGCGACAGATCGCACCAACGAACGTGCTCTGAATGTCGAGCGGGTCCGCACCCACGGTCTTGGCCAGGATGTCACTGGTCAAGACCTCGCATTCCTTGAGCAGGTTCGGATACTGCTGCTGGGAGTTGTTGTTGCGGGGCATATTGCCACCCGCCTTGACCGCGTTGCCGCCAATCGAGCGGGAACAGCCGGTCAACACCAGCAACGCGGCGATCACTACCGCCGCGGCAATGCGGGCGGTCCTTCCGCTGCGCGATTCGGCGCGCATCGCGCCCATCATTTCGAGTTCGCAATCGATTGACGGGCCAATTCTTTCGCGATGTCGCACGGCGGCGGGAACGGCTTCTGGCTGAAACTGATTGACCATTCAATAAAGTCGTCTTGGAACTGAATGCCGACCTCGCACAGCGAGTCGCCCAGGTTGGGCTCGTTGCCGACAGCGATGAAACCGCCGTGGCCGTTGATGTTGATGTCATCGACGCTGGCACGCGAGAGTTCCTCGGTCTTGCGTTCGCGTCCGATGGGGCTACCGCGATACCAGGAGAAGGAGAAGTGCGGCCCGAGGATGCCGCCGCCCGCGAGCCACTGGCACCCGACGGAGTTGCGGGCGGTGTTGATCAGTCCGCTGACCTTGGTGAGCTCCGCTACGGTCTGGTCGCTGATGCCGCCGCATTGCGGGAACATCGCACCATGGCTGCCCTGGCCGTTCTGCGGCGTCGACGACGCCGTCGCCCCCGGTTTGTTGCCGCCAGAATCCGAGCAGCCGGCGAGCGCGGAGATCAGGATCGTCAATGCTGACGCCACAAGAGCCAGCGCCCTCGTGTCACGCCGCACCGCTACCCTGCTTCCGTTCCACCCGCTGCTGGTCCACACGATGCACTGTAGCGGCAGCCCAGCGGGTCAACCACCGACGCGCCTGAGCAGGTAATTCGAAGCCGCCAACAAGTGTGGCGCGGACTTCGACGGTCCGGCGGTTGGCCGGGACGCCCGGGCGGACGGTATGCGACAGTTACCCAATGCTCCTGGCACTGCTGCGCCAGTACATCCAGCCGTATCGCCGGCTGGTAGCGGTGCTGATGGCGCTGCAGCTGATCAGCAACCTCGCGTCGCTGTATCTGCCGACGGTCAACGCCGCCATCATCGACCAGGGCGTTGCGAAGGGCGACACCGCCACGATCGTCCGGCTCGGCATGGTGATGCTCGGGGTCACCGCGTTGCAGGTGTTGTGCTCGGTCGGAGCGGTCTATTTCGGCTCGCGCACCGGGATGGGCTTCGGACGCGACCTGCGGGCCGCGGTGTTCGAACACGTCACCACCTTTTCCGAGCCCGAGACCGCCCGATTCGGAGCTCCGACGCTGCTGACGCGCAGCACCAACGACGTGCGGCAGATCCAATACCTGGTCCAGATCACCGGCACGGTGCTGGTGACGGCTCCGATCATGTGCCTCGGCGGGATCTTCATGGCCGTCCGCCAGGAGGCGGCGCTGACGTGGCTGCTGTTGGTCAGCGTGCCGATCATGGCGGTCGCCAACTACCTGGTGATGTCGCGCATGCTGCCCCTGTTGCGCCGCATGCAGGGCCTGATCGACGGCATCAACCGGGTGATGCGCGACCAGCTGGCCGGCGTCCGGGTGGTCCGGGCGTTCGCCCGCGAAGATTTCGAGCGTGACCGCTTCGCTCGCGCCAACACCGCGTTGTCGACGACCGCCCTGACGGCGGGCAACTTGCAGGCGTTGATGCTGCCCGTCACGACACTGACGATCAACGTGTCCAGCGTCGCGCTGATCTGGTTCGGCGGGTTGCGAATCGACCGCGGCCAGATGCAGGTCGGCTCATTGACCGCCTTCCTGGCCTACTTCACCCAGATCCTGATGGCGGTGTTGATGGCGACGATGACGCTGGTGGTGTTGCCGCGGGCCGCCGTCTGCGCCGAGCGGATCACCGAGGTACTTGCCACATCCCCCGCCGTCACCGATCCCCCGAATCCGCGATCCCCGCGCGGCGCGATCACCGGAACGGTGCGTTTGGCCGGCGCGACGTTCACCTATCCTGGCGCCGATCGGCCAGTGCTGCAGGGCATTTCCCTGACCGCGCTGCCCGGCACCACCACCGCCATCGTCGGCAGCACCGGCTCGGGCAAGTCGACGCTGGTCTCGCTGATCTGCCGGCTCTACGACGTCACCGGCGGAGCCGTCACGGTCGACGGCATCGACGTCCGCGATTACCGGACCGAGCGGTTGTGGTCGGCGATCGGGCTGGTGCCCCAGCGCGGCTACCTGTTTGCCGGCACGGTTGCCGACAACCTGCGCTACGGCGCCGTACCGCACCAGCAAGTCACCGACGAACAGATGTGGGAAGCGTTGCGGGTAGCCGCCGCAGACGATTTCGTGCGAGCCCACGATGACGGGCTACACATGCGCGTGGCGCAAGGCGGCATCAACTTCTCTGGCGGGCAGCGGCAACGGCTCGCGATCGCCCGGGCGGTGATCCGCCGCCCGGCGATCTACTTATTCGACGACTCGTTCGCCGCGCTCGACGCGCGTACCGACGCCCGTGTCCGCGCCTCGCTGCAGGAGGCTGCCGGCAATGCCACCATCATCGTTGTCACCCAACGTATCTCCATCGCGGCGAAAGTCGACCAGGTGATCGTGATCGACAAAGGGAACCTGGTGGGCGCGGGCACGCACGAATCACTGCTGACCGACTGCACTACTTACGCCGAATTCGCCGACTCGCAGTCGGTCGGTGCCGTGCGCTCGGGCCAAGCCGGGGGCACGCCGTGACCCGCGCGGCAGCCAGTCGGGCCGCACCCGCCACCCGTTCGCGTGACTTCTGGGGCTCGTCCGCGCGCCTGGTGAAACAACTTGCGCCGCAACGGCGGCTGTGCGTCGCGGTGATCACGTTGGGAATCACCGGCACGGCGATCGGGGTGGTCGTCCCGCGAATCCTGGGGCATGCCACCGATTTGCTGTTCAACGGCGTCATCGGGCGTCAGCTCCCGGCCGGAATCACCAAGGCGCAGGCCGTCGCCGCCGCACGCAGCCGAGGCGCCAACACTTTCGCCGACTTGTTGTCGGGAATGAACGTGGTGCCCGGCCACGGCGTGGACTTCGGTGCTGTCGCCCGGACCCTGGCGCTGGCTCTGGGCCTTTATCTTGTTTCCGCGGTGCTGATTTGGGCGCAGGCCCGGCTGCTCAACGTCACCGTGCAGCGCACCATGGTGGCGCTGCGTGCCGATGTCGAGGACAAGATTCACCGGTTGCCGCTGTCCTATTTCGACGGACGTCAGCGTGGTGAAGTGCTGAGCCGCGTCACCAACGACATCGACAACATCCAATCGTCGTTGTCGATGACGATCAGCCAGCTGCTGACAGCGGTGCTGACCGTGGTGGCGGTGCTGGCGATGATGCTCTCCATCTCGCCGCTGCTGGTGGTGATCACGGTGTTGACGGTGCCGTTGTCATTGTTGGCGACGCGGGCGATCGCGCGACGTTCCCAACGGCTGTTCGTCGCACAGTGGACCAGCATCGGCCGCCTCAACGCCCACATCGAGGAGACCTACAGCGGTTTCACCGTGGTCACCACGTTCGGCCACCAGGCCGCGGCGCGCGAGCAATTCCGCGCCCTCAACGAAGACGTCTACGACGCGAGCTTCGGCGCTCAATTCTTCTCCGGGCTGGTGGGGCCGGCGACGACATTCATCGGCAACCTCGGCTACGTCGCCGTCGCCGTGGTGGGCGGTCTGCAGGTCGCCACGGGCCAGATCACCCTGGGCAACATCCAGGCGTTCATTCAGTATGTGCGGCAATTCAATTCACCCCTGAACCAGTTGGCCGGGATGTACAACACCCTGCAATCCGGGGCCGCCAGCGCCGAACGCGTCTTCACGCTGCTCGACGAACCCGAGGAATCCCCGGCGCCCCTCGCCCAACCGGGCCCGGCGAGCACCCCGCAGCCGGGTGGCCGCGTGGAATTCGTCCACGTGAGCTTCGCCTACCGCCCGGGCACCCCGGTGATCGAGGACCTGTCCTTGGTCGCCGAACCTGGCAGCACGGTGGCGATCGTCGGTCCGACTGGGGCGGGCAAGACCACGCTGGTGAACCTGCTGATGCGGTTCTACGACGTCGACGCGGGCCAGATCCTGCTCGACGGTGTCGACATCACCACGATGGACCGCCAGTCGTTGCGGTCGCGAATCGGCATGGTGCTCCAAGACACCTGGCTTTTCGAAGGGACGATCGCGGAGAACATCGCCTACGGTCGCCCCGACGCCGGCGAGGACGAGGTTCTCGACGCCGCCAAGGCCGCCTACGTCGACCGTTTTGTGCGAACGTTACCGGCCGGCTATGAGACCCGAATCAGCGGCGACGGCGGCAACATCAGCGCCGGGGAAAAGCAACTGATCACCATCGCGCGGGCATTTCTCGCGCGGCCGCAATTGTTGATCCTCGACGAGGCAACCAGTTCGGTCGATACCCGCACCGAGGCGCTTATCCAGCACGCGATGTGTGAGCTGCGTCGTGATCGCACGAGTTTCCTCATCGCGCACCGGCTTTCGACGATCCGCGATGCCGACCGGATCTTGGTGGTCGAGGCCGGCCGGATTGTCGAACAGGGCAATCACGCCGAGCTGCTGGCGCGCCACGGCGCGTACTACGCGATGACTCAGGCGTAACGCCGCGCGTCGGCGGGCGCCCGGAGAAAAGCAAATGATAAGCGGTCGCGATCGCTACCGAGAAGTTATTGAGAAGACACCACGGAACAAACGAAACCCTGGGATCGTCCTACTCGGTAACGCACTTGAAAGGGGTGGCAGCAATGTTCTCCCGCCGCATCATCACAATGGCCAGCACCGCCATCGGCACCGCCGCCATCGGGCTTGGGGCCGTCGGCATGGCCGGCACCGCAGCAGCGATGTCAGTTCAGACCGCCGATCAGGCGTTCCTGGGCCAGATGCAAAGCCTCGGCGTCACTTTCCCGTCGACGCAAGCCGCCGTGCGAGCGGGCCACCAGGTGTGCACCGAACTGGCCGCCGGACAGACCCCGACCGCCGTCACCGTCCAGATCTTCCGCCACACCAACCTGACTCCCCCGCAGGCGGCCGGCCTGGTGGCCGCGGCGACCAACGCCTACTGCCCGCAATTCTCCGGCCAGCCCGCCTAGGCGATCAACAGGCACTGGAGCAAACTCGCGCTTCACGCTGCGTCAGAACACATTTCAGCACGGTGGTTTGCCGGGATCGTCAACGAATCCGCGCACTTGGCGTCACAATCACACAAGTGACCTCATGGCATCCGACGCCGCGTACTGGGAAAGGCTGGTAAGCGCGATGGCGGACGAACGTCTCGACTTCGGCCTGCTCGGACCGTTACAGATGAGCGTTGACGGTGCTGTGGTGCCGTTGGGCACGCCCAAACAGCGGGCGGTGCTGGCCATGCTGCTGATCAACCGCAACAGCCCGGTCGGCGTCGACCGGCTCATCACCGCGCTCTGGGACGAGTCGCCGCCGTCGGGCGCGCGAGCCAGCATTCACTCGTACGTGTCCAACCTGCGCAAGCTGCTGACCGGCGCCGGCGTCGACTCGCGCACGGTGTTGTTCGCGGCGCCGCCGGGTTATCGGCTCAATATCCCCAATGACGCCTGCGATCTCGACCGCTTCACCGCCGAAAAGACCGCCGGCGTGCACGCGATAGCCGCGGGCCGCTTCGAGCAGGCCAGCCGGCACCTGTCGGCCGCCCTGGCCGAATGGCGCGGCCCGGTGCTCGCCGACCTGGAAGACTTCCGTTTCGTCAACGCCTTCACCACTTCCCTCATCGAGGAGAAGGTGCTGGCCCACACGGCGCAAGCCGAGGCCGAAATCGCCTGCGGACGCGCCGCTACCGTGATCGCCGAATTGGAAGCCCTGACGGCAGAACATCCTTACCGCGAGCAGCTGTGGGCTCAGTTGATGACCGCCTACTACCTCACCGATCGCCAATCCGATGCGCTGGCGGCCTACCGCCGCGTGCAGAAGTCGCTTGCCGATGACCTCGGAATCGACCCGGGCCAGAATTTGCGGACCCTCAATGACCGGATCCTGCGCCAAGAACCGCTGGACGCCAAGAAGAACGCCATGACGACCGCGGCCGTCGAGATCACCGTGCTCGAGCAATACACGTCAGACAACAAAGCCGTCGCTTATCTGCACGAGCCGTCCGGCCGCCGGTATCCGCTGCACGGGTCGACAACGATTGGGCGGCTTGGCGACAACGACATCGTCCTGGACTCCCCCAAGGTGAGTCGCCACCACGCCGTCATCGTCGATACCGGAACCGGTTACATCATCGACGACCTGCGGTCCTCCAACGGCGTGCACGTGCAGGACCAACGAATCCGCTCGGCCGCGACCTTGCAAGACGGCGACCGCGTCCGCATCTGCGACCGCGTGTTCACCTTCCAGATCGCCGCTGACAACGGCGACGAGGGATAGCCCCCGGCAAGCCGACCCGCGCTGACACGAGCGGCAATTGTTCCCGTTATCGTGCGGTGGGACGCCTGCGCGCTTACCGTCATGATTGCTCAGTCACGGTTGCGATCATGTGTCGGTCCGCAAAGTCTCGGATGAGACCGGCGGGCCAGGGGTTGGGTTGGAAGGATGAGGAATGAGTGACGAGCAGTCCTCACGGGCGGGGTCGATGTTCGGCCCTTACCACCTAAAGCGGCTGCTGGGCCGCGGTGGCATGGGTGAGGTCTACGAGGCCGAACACACCGTCAAGGAGTGGACGGTTGCGGTCAAACTTCTCTCCGAAAGCTTCAGCAGAGACCCGGTGTTTCGCGAGCGGTTGAAGCGCGAAGCCCGCACCGCCGGTCGTTTGCAGGAACCGCACGTGGTGCCGGTGCACGACTACGGCGAGATCGACGGCCAGATGTTTCTGGAGATGCGCTTGGTCGAGGGCACCGACCTGGACAGCGTGCTCAAACGCTTCGGCCCGCTGACCCCACCCCGCGCGGTCGCCATCATCACCCAGATCGCCTCCGCGCTCGACGCCGCCCACGCCGCCGGGGTGATGCACCGCGACATCAAACCGCAGAACATTCTGGTCACCCGCGACGACTTCGCCTACCTGGTCGACTTCGGCATCGCCAGCGCCACCACCGACGAGAAGCTCACGCAGCTCGGCACCGCGGTCGGCACCTGGAAATACATGGCGCCAGAACGGTTTTCCGACGCAGAAGTCACCTACCGTGCCGACATCTACGCACTGGCCTGCGTGCTGTTCGAGTGCTTGACCGGATCCCCGCCCTATCGGGCCGACAGCGCGGGCGTCCTGGTCTCCGCCCACATGATGGACCCCATCCCCGCGCCCAGCGAGCAGCGCCCGGGCGTCCCCAAGGCCTTCGACGCGGTGATCGCCCGCGGCATGGCCAAAAAGCCTGAGGACCGCTACGCCAGCGCGGGCGACTTGGCCCTGGCCGCCAAGGAAGCGCTCAGCAACCCCGATCAAGACCGCGCCGCCACCATCTTGCGCCGCAGCCAGGAAGCCGCACTGCCCACCGCGGAATTCCCCGGCGCGCAGGCCCACGCCGCCGCGGCGCCTCCGCCGGCGTACCAGCCCACGTTCAACACACCGCCGCCATCGCCATTCGATCCGCCGTCGGCGGCCACTTCCGGTCCGATACCGTCGCAGAGCGCTCAATCGTGGACCCCCACCAGCGGCCCGATCCCGTCGGCCGGACAGCCCGCGCCGCCCTACTACCAAGGCGGCAATGCCAATTGGGGCGGCCCGCCACAGTTCACCAGCTCGACGCCCTGGGGTCAGCCCGCGCCCAAGCCGCACCGCAATGTCTGGCCCATCGTTGCGGCCGTCGCCGTGGTGCTCGTGGTCATCGCGAGTGGGGTGGGTATCTGGCTGGTGGTTCGGCCCAAACCGGAACCACCCCAGGCCGCGCCGCTGGGTCCCGAACGCCTCAGCGGACTGCTGCTCAGCCCCGCCGATGTCAACACCGTGATGGGCTCGTCATCGATGCAGCCGGGCAAACCGATCACGTCGACGGATACCTCCTCGGTGACGGTGTCCGTGCCCGACTGCCAGGGCGCGCTCTACACCACCCAGGATCCGGTCTATGCGGGCACCGGTTACTCGGCGGTGAGCGGACTGGTGTCTTCGGAGGCGGGCGATAACTACGATCACTGGGTCAACCAGGCCGTCGTGTTGTTCCCGTCCGCCGATAAGGCCAAAAGCTTCGTCGAGAACTCCGCGGAGAAATGGAAGGGCTGCGCCGGAAAAACGGTGACCGTCACCAACAAGAACAAGACCTATCGGTGGACGTTCGCCCAGGTTCAGGGCGCCCCACCGAAAATAACCCTGATGGACACCCAGGAGGCCGCGGACGGCTGGGAGTGCCAGCGCGCGCTCAGCGTGGCCAACAACGTGGTCGTCGACATCAACGCGTGCGGGTACCACATCAGCGACCAGGGCGGCCAGATCGCCGACAAGATCGTCACCAAGATCGACGCCGAGAAGCCGGAAGGCTGACCGGCCGCGCCGCTACGGCGGCGGCTCGGTCACGACTGAAGGTCAGGCCCCTGCGCGCGGAGGTCGTCGACCGCCGACATCGCGTCGCGCAATTTGGCCAGCCACTCGTCGGCGTGTTCACCGACCAGTTTCACCGACCACGCGAGGGCGTCGGCGCGGGAGCGGGCCACACCGGCATCGACCAACGTGTCCAGCACCTGGCGTTCGGGCTGCTTCAGCCGCGTCATGACCGGAACGGCGATGTGGGTGAACAGAATTCGCTCGGTGCCCGTCTTGGAGCCGACCTCCACACCCCAGGAAACCTTGCGACCGTATCGATCTTGCGCTTCGTCGGCGATGTGCATTCGCTCGGACCGGGTGTCCTCGCGGAACCGTGAAGCTCGCCCGGCCGCACGGGCCTCGCTCGCTTCGCTTTCGGTGCTCGCCGGATCCGGGAGCTTCCCGATGACGGTGATTTCTTCGCGGTCCACGACCACCGTGGGGTCGCCGTCGAACCAACCATCCGGAAGACGTCCGGCGAACCATTCCGCGGCGTCGCTGGCGTCGGGCTGCTGGGCTTGCTGCCAGCCCCCGGGCCGGCCGTAGCGCCTATGTGCGTGATGAGCTTTCATGATTACATGATTACACCGTTACAACGTTAGGGAAACAGCGTTTCACCGGCGGCGAACAACGGACCAGAGAAGCAGCCGCCTCGGGCGGTTCGCTTCCCGGTCAAGGGGCGTCCCGAGGACAGAAGCCGACCGGGGAAACCCGTTGATCTGGGCTGTTCGACGGCGTAAATTTGGGTGGCGAAGCAGGCCCGGAAGCGACCAATTCGAAGTGCCGGAACACGGGGTAGGAATCCGGCCGCGTAGGACACGCGTAAGACGGAGTCAGACGCCCCCTAGAGTCGCGCCGGGCCTGCCCATGTGTGGACGCCGTTGGCCGGCTGGACAGCGTCTCGTCAGTCGCCGTTGCCCCGCCGGACGCGAAAGAGTTTCACCTCGTTCTTGATGCCCTTGAGGTGACGGGCGCCGGCGAACGACGCGGAGAACTGACCGTTGTCGCCGATGTCGTCCCAGACCGAATCCGCGACCAGGACGGTGCCTGGGCGCGCCACATTGGTGACGCGGCTTGCCACGTTGACCGGACTGCCGAACCAGTCTCCGGCCCGGCTCACCGCCATGCCGGAGGCCAACCCCGCTCGCAATCGGGGAAAGTCGTTGTCGGTGTCGACGGCTTCGACGAGTTTGAGGATGACGTCGAGCAACGGCAGCGGATCGGGGCAGACGAACATCACCGCATCACCGATGGTCTTGATGAAGCGCACGGGAGGCACGGTCATGTCCCGCGCGAGGATCGCCAGCCGATTGGCCAGGTGCCCAAGCTCCTCGGGCGACACCGCCTCGCCGATCTTCGTGAAGCCGACCAGGTCCGCGAACGCGACGGTGATCTGGCGGGCTCCGGGAAGTGGCTTACCGGCCGCGCGCTCGGCGGCATTGACCGCCTCGGTCTCCATCATGTGCCGCAACTGCATGAACAACATGTGCTCGATCATCGGGCCCAGCAGGGGCGCGATCTCGGTCACCAAAGCCTTTGAACCCTTGGCGATTTCGAGCTCGCTGGCACCAGGCCGCATGATCGCCGAAAGCGCCGTGTACCGCATGACCTCAGCCGCCCGCGACAGGCCCTCGGCCAGCACCCGGACTACCAGAACCAGCTGTTCGGGATCCAGTCCCAGCTCCACGAACCGTTGGGTGAAGGCGGCGGCTTGACCGTCGGCGCGCATGTGGACCGCGGCGTCGGGGTCGTCCACGCGGACCAGGCCGATTGCGCGTTGCACGCGTTGCAAGAGCCCAAGGTCGATGCCGTGGGACTCGCTGATCTCGCGGGTGGACACGTAGGTGCCGTCGTCGCCGATGAGGTGGCGCGTGGCCAGCAGCAGGGGCGGATTCGTCGCGCGGATCTCGTCGGCGGTCACGCCCTGCTCTAACAGCCATTTCACAAGCTCGGCCCGTTCGGTGCGTGCGCTCCCCTCGAGTCCCTCCAGCAGTTCGTCGATATTGTCGTCGGCCCCGTCCTGCACTTCGCAAACGTACAACGCGGGCAAGCGATGATGTGAGGTGATGAGCACACCGCTGCTGCGGGGGTTCCCGCCGGTCGTCGATGAGCGCGCCAGGACGCTGATCCTGGGTTCGTTTCCCAGCGCGCAATCACTGGCGGCGGGCCAGTACTACGCCAATCCCCGCAATGCGTTCTGGGCGATCACCGGTGAACTGTTCGGCTTCGACGCGACCGCACCCTACGACAGACGGGTGGCGGCCCTGCAGTCCCATGGTGTCGCGCTTTGGGATGTGCTTCACGCGTGCCGGCGGGTCGGCAGCGCGGACTCGGCGATCGAGCCAAAGAGTTTGACCATCAACGATTTTGATGAGTTGTTCGCGCAGCATCCGACCATTACGACGGTGTACTTCAACGGAGCCAAGGCCGCCGGCCTATTCGCTCGGCTGGCGGAGGCGCCCGATCGGATCCGGTATGAGCGCCTGCCGTCGACCAGCCCGGCCAACGCGATGCGGTCGGGTGCCAAGCTGGCGGCCTGGCGCGTGATCGCGAGCGCGGCGCAGCCGGGCGAAGCGGGTCACCGCCCATAGACCCAGCGCGTGATCGCGAGCGCGAGACTATGACACCGGCGGCCGGTGAACGGCCCACGGGCGAGCCGCTTCGATCTGCGCCGACAGCGACAACAGGGTCGCTTCGTCGGATGGCCTGCCGACGAGTTGGACCGACATCGGCAGGCCGTCCCCGTCGAAGTCCCACGGCACCACTGCCGCGGGCTGTCCGGTCAGGTTCCAAACCTGTTGGTAGGGAACGTACTGTCCCACCCTGAGCAGCGTCGACACGGCGCCGCGGCGTTGATACGCACCGATCCGGGACGGGCCTGTCGCGGTCCCGGGGGTGACGACGACGTCGACATCGTCGAAGATCGCCTGAATCCGCGAGACGACGGCGCCCTCGTTCGCCCGGATGGCCTCCATTCGCCTGTCCGAGAAGAAAGACCCCAAGCGGGCCATGGTGCGGGTGCGCGGTTCCAACCACTCCGGGTGGGCGAGGGCGTCCGCGTCGTCGCAGATACCGCGCAAATAGCGGGGCAGATAGTTGGTGACCATCGTCGAAATCGGATATTCGGGGTCGGCGGTGATGACGTCATGGCCGAGGTCGCGAAGCAAGGCGCCGGCCTGGTCGACCGCCGTCAACTCCGCCTTGCCGACCCTGACCGGCAGCGGGGTTGGAACCTTGGTGCTCAACGCAATTCGCAACCGGCCGGGACTGCGCCCCGCCGCACTCACGAACTCGCCTTCGGGACCGGGCAGCGTCGACGTCGCATCCAGGAAGACGGCGGCGTCCATCACCGTTCGCGCGATCGGGCCGTTGACGCTCAGCCCGTACCAGGCGTCGTCGTGCGGCTCCAGCGACACGCGGTCGCGTTGTGGCTTCAGGCCGAACAGACCGCACCAGGTCGCCGGGATGCGAATCGACCCGCCCCCATCGGATCCCAATGCCAGGGAAGCCAATCCGGCAGCGACCGCGGCGGCACTGCCGCCGCTACTGCCGCCCGGAGTGCGGGTGAGATTCCACGGATTACGGGTGGCTCCGAAGGATGTCGACTCCGTGTAGGGCAGCATCATGAGCTCGGGCACATTGGTCTTGCCGATGATCACCGCGCCAGCGGTACGCAACCGGCGGACCACCTCCGCGTCGGAGGTGACGGCGGGCCGGTGACCGCCGCTGCCGAACGTCGTCACCTGGCCGGCGACGTCGACATCGTCTTTGATCGCGATGGGCACCCCGAGCAGCGGCAGCCGCTCGCCCGCATTAAGGCGCTCCTGCGCCGCCGCGGCCTCATACCGAGCCTGGTCGGCGAGCACCACTCGGTAGCAGCGCAGCTGGGCGTCCAGCCTCGCGATCCGCTCCAGGTAGACCTCGAGCAACTCCGGCGCGGTCAGTTCACCGTCGGCGAGCATGCGCGCGTGTGCAGCCGCGCCTGCGAAGGCGAGATCGTCCATCGCGGCAGCGTATCCCGCCAATCGTGGCAGACCCCGACTGGTCTCGGCGCCGCCATGACGCGGCAACCAGTACCGTGGGCGACATGTCCTGCGTGTTCTGTGCGATCGTCGCCGGCGAGGCCCCGGCCATCCGGATCTTCGAAGACGACGACTACCTGGCCATCCTCGACGTTCGCCCATTCACCCGGGGCCACACGTTGGTCGTGCCCAAACGGCACAGCGTCGATCTCACCGACACCGCGCCGGAAACGCTGGCCGGGATGGTCACCTTGGGCCAACGCATCGCCCGAGCCGCGCGCACCACCGAATTGGCCGACGCTACCAATATCGCCGTCAACGACGGCAGCGCCGCTTTCCAGTCCGTCTTCCATATTCACTTGCACGTTTTGCCCCGCCGCAACGGCGACAAGCTGTCGGTGGCCAAGGGATTGGTGCTGCGCCGCGACCCCGACCGGGAGGCCACCGGCCAGATTCTTCGCACCGCACTGGCCCGTATCGATGCGAGTCGGTCGGATTGAGCCCGGCGTTGTGGCGGCGCGATCGGACGAGGGCTAGAACAGCTCTTTGGCCAGCAGCTCGAGCGTCGCGACCCGCCCCGGCGCGGTGTCGGGTTCGGTTCCGCGGCGGGCCGAGGCCACCGGGTTCACCATGACTTCGTCGACGCCGAACCGGTCGGCCAGCGCTCGGATCTGATCGGCGGCCTCGGCCGGCGCCCCCAAAACGGCACGCTGGAAGCCGCTTTCGACGATCCGCTGTTGTTGTCCGGTCAATTCGGCAACCGCAGCCTCCTCGACCAGCGGCACCGGCCCGAGCGGTTGCCCGGTCCGAATCCGGGCCATCATCTGCAGGTTGGGCAACATCAATGCCGTTGCCTCCTCCCGGGTTTCGGCCACCGCGGCGTTCACCGTCAAAAAGGTCAGGGGCTGATCCGTCAGCGCACTCGGCTTGAATCGCGAACGGTAGACCTCGAGCGCCTCCTCGGTTCCGTTGCCGGAGAAGTGATGTGCGAACACATACGGCAACCCCTTGGCGGCGGCCAGATGCGCCGAGTACATCGACGACCCCAGCAGCCACAGGCGCGGTTCGCCGGCCGCGGCCGGGGTGGCCTTGAGCGTGTAATCACCCGAGCGCAACGGAACCCGCACGCCGCGTGCGCCCATCAGCGCGGCCACGTCGTCGAGATACTCCGGGAAGTTTTCGATGTCGCGGTCGTCCCGGCCGCCGCGCAACGCATACGAGGTCACGGGATCCGAGCCGGGCGCCCGGCCGATGCCGAGGTCGATCCGGCCCGGGGCGGCGGCCTCCAAGAGCGCGAACTGCTCGGCCACCGCCAGCGGCGCGTGGTTGGGCAGCATCACACCACCCGAGCCCAGCCGCAGCTGCGAGGTCTGCGCGGCCAGGTAGGCGAGCACCACCGGCGGGCTGGTGGCACCCACCGACGGCATGTTGTGGTGCTCGGCCACCCAGTAACGGGTGAAACCCAGCCGATCCGCGGCCTGCGCGAGCTGCACGGTGGCCGCCAGCGCGGCAGCGGTCGTCTGGTCGGTGCGCACCGGAATGAGATCGAGGACGGAAAGACGCACGATCGCGTCAACGCGCGCGGGCCCGCAAACGTTCCCGCCCGGCTCAGTACTCCTTGAGCGTGATCGAGGCGACGATCCGGTCGAATACCTCTTGCGGTATCGGCGCACCGCCCGGAATGTTGTCCACGACCAGCCACTGATTGCGCTTGACGTAGTCGTTGAACTCGCGGTGATAGTTGGCAAAGCCGGCTTCGTGGTCGACGGTCCCGTCTTGGGAGGCCGCCTTGAGCTCACCGGCCAGGATGTAGGCGCCCAACAGCGCGACGCTGGTCCCCTGACCCGACAGCGGCGAACAGCAGTATCCGGCGTCGCCTACCAGCGCCACCCTCCCCCGCGACCAGCGATCCATCTTGATCTGCGCCATCTCGTCGAAATAGAAATCGGGCGCGCCGCGCATGTACTCCAGCAGTTGCGGGCGAACCCAGCCGTCGCCGGCCATCCGCCGCTCCAGCTCGGCGAATTGGGTCTCGGTGTCGCGGTAGTCGATCCGCAGGTCGGTGTCCATGAAGCCGACCATGGCCCGCGCCTCGGCGTTGTTGCGGGCGCTGTAGATGCCGGCCATGGTGGAGTCCCCGTAGTGCCACATCTGCCAGTAGTCCAGGTCCAAGAAGTTGGGCACGGTGAAGATCGCCGCGTGCGTGCCCAGCCTCTCGATGAAATTCTCTTCGGGGCCGAACACCAGACGCCGCACATTGGAGTGCAATCCGTCGGCGCCGATGACCAGGTCGAAACTGCGCGGCGCGGCGCGCTCGAAGGTGACGCGGACCGCCTCGCCGTCGTCATCGAGGGCTGTGATGGTGTCATCGAAAACATATTCGGCCGTCCATTGGCTTGCGCCGTAAAGCAATTCGACTAGATCGTCGCGCAGCAGCTCGATGTCGGGGCTATCGATAAGCCCACCGGTCGGTGTCGATTCGGTGTCCCGGGACAGCTCGTTGCCGTCGCGGTCCACGACGGACGAGCCCCGGATTTGCGTCCTGCGCTTCTGGGCCGCGCCCAACAGCCCCATGCGCTCGAGCACCGTCAGCGCCGGCCCCCGCACGTCGATCGCCTGACCGCCCGGCCTCGGCCCCCGATGCCGCTCGACCACGGTCACCGAAAACCCATGCCGCCCAAGCCAAAAAGCCGCCGCCGTACCCGCCACGCTGGCGCCGGATACCAGAACCTCGGTCACGTGATCCCTGCCAGTTCCTTTGCGTCGCGGAAGACGTCGTCGAGCATTGCTGGTGTCAACCTACCGGTGAACATGTTTTGCTGGCTCGGGTGGTAGCAGCCGAGCAACCGCACACCGGGCGCCAGGTCGGCAACGACGCCGTGGCCGAACCGGGGCTTGCGCCCGGTCGAGGTGCCCGGCAGCCGCAGCGCGATCTGCCAGCCGAATCCGCCCAGGGCCACGACCACGCGAACATCCTCGGACACCAACCGCCATTCGGCCTGCAGCCACGGCCAGCAGGTGTCCCGCTCCTCCGGCGTCGGGGCGTTGGCGGGGGGCGCGCACCGCACCGGGGCGACGATGCGAATCTTCTTGGTCTGCAACCCATCCGCGGCGTCGACACTCGTCGGTTGGTTCACAAGTCCGGCCCGGTACAGCGCCGCGTACAACTGGTCCCCCGAGCGGTCGCCGGTGAACATCCGTCCGGTGCGGTTCGCACCGTGCGCGGCGGGCGCCAATCCGACGATCAGCAGCCGCGGCCGCGCCGACCCCCAGCTCGGTACCGGCCGCCCCCAATACGGTTGATCGGCAAACGCTCGGCGCTTGACGACCGCGACATCCTCGCGCCAGCCGACCAGGCGCGGGCAGGCCCGGCAGACGCTGACCAGCGCATCGATTTCGGGAATCGAGCCGGCGCGCTCGGCGAGGTCGACAACCGCGGCGGCGTCGGCCGCCACGGGCGTCTGCGGTGTTGCCGGATCGCTGGGCCATCCGGTGCCGGCGCCGACCGGAGAGCTGAACGCCTGGCCGGTACGTGGGTGGGCGAGCACACGAACATCCTGCACGAGTCGAAAAAATTCGGTCGCCGCAAATACCGCTTTGGCATACATTCAGCGGCGATCTTCCAATGAAAAGCGGCGGCCCAGCATTCCTGATCCTGTTCGCCACGTTGATGGCGACGGCGGGCAGCGGCATCTCGATAGTCGCGTTTCCGTGGCTGGCGTTGCAGCACCACAACAGCGCGCGCGACGCCTCGGCCGTGGCCCTGGCCATGACGCTGCCGCTGGTGCTGTCCACCCTCGTCGCCGGCGCCGCGGTCGACTTCTTCGGCCGCCGCCGGGTGTCGCTGGTCTCCGATGCGCTGTCCGGGACGGCGGTGACCGCGGTGCCGCTGATCGCGTGGGGACTCGGCGCGGACGCGCTGAACCTGGCGGTCCTGGCCGTCCTCGCCTTCTTCGCGGCCGCGTTCGACCCGGCCGGGACGACGGCGCGCGAGTCGATGCTGCCCGAGGCCGCCGCCCGCGCGGGCTGGTCGCTGGCCCGAACCAACAGCATGTACGAGGCGATTCTCAACCTGGGGTTCATCGTGGGCCCGGGCATCGGCGGCCTGATGATCGCCACCGTCGGCGGCATCACCACGATGTGGATGACGGCCGGGCTGTTCGGGTTGTCCATCCTGACGATCGGGTCGCTGCGGCTCGAGGGCAGCGGAAAGCCCGAGCGTGCGACCCGGCCCGGCGGGTGGATGTCCGGCATCGCCGAAGGATTGCGCTTCGTCTGGAACCTGCGGGTGCTCCGGACGCTCGGCCTGATCGACCTGGCCGTCACCGCGCTCTACCTGCCGATGGAAAGCGTGCTGTTTCCGAAGTACTTCTCCGACCACCACCAACCGGCGCAACTGGGATGGGCGCTGATGGCGATCGGGTTCGGCGGCGTGGCGGGGGCTCTCGGATATGCGGCGCTGTCGAAACACCTGCGACGGCGCACGGCCGTGCTGACGGCGACCCTCACCTTCGGGGCGGCGACCGTCGGAATCGCGTTCCTGCCGCCGTTGCCGGTGATCCTGGTGCTGTGCGCGGTCACCGGCGTGGTCTACGGGCCGATCCAGCCGATCTACAACTACATGATGCAGACGCGGGCCCCGCATCGGCTGCGCGGCCGGGTGGTCGGGGTGATGACCGGGCTGACCTACGCGGCGGGCCCGTTGGGCCTGGTGGTCGCCGGTCCGCTGACCGACGCGGCGGGGCTCAAGGTCACGTTCCTGGTGCTGGCGGTACCGATCCTGCTGATCGGCCTCGTCGCCTGCCGCCTGCCGTCGCTGCACGAACTGGACCGCGCGCCGGAGCTCGCGCAAGACCCCGGCCCGTCAGGCGGGCTTAGTATCGGGCCGTGAGCTCTGACGCCCTGGCCAGCCTGATCGCCGACCTGCCCGACGGGATGGTGGTCACCGACCCGACCGTGACCGAGGGCTACCGGCAGGACCGCGCCTTCGACCCGGCGGCCGGCAAGCCGCTGGCCGTGGTGCGGCCGCGGCACACCGAAGAGGTGCAGAAGGTGCTGCGCTGGGCCGCCGCGCACCGGGTGCCCGTGGTGACGCGCGGCGCCGGCAGCGGCCTGTCGGGCGGGGCGACCGCACTGGACGACGGGATCGTGCTGTCCACCGAGAAGATGCGCGACATCGCCGTCGACCCGGTCACGCGGACCGCGGTATGCCAGCCCGGGCTGTTCAACGCTGAGGTGAAGAAGGCCGCGGCCGAGCACGGCCTGTGGTATCCGCCGGACCCGTCGTCGTTCGAAATCTGCAGCATCGGCGGCAACATCGCCACCAACGCCGGCGGGCTGTGCTGCGTGAAGTACGGCGTCACCACCGATTACGTGCTGGGCATGCAGGTGGTGCTGGCCGACGGCACCGCGGTGCGGCTGGGCGGCCCGCGTCTGAAGGATGTCGCGGGGTTGTCGTTGACCAAACTGTTCGTCGGCAGCGAGGGCACGCTGGGCGTCGTCACGGAGGTGACGCTGCGGCTGGTGCCCAAGCAGAACGCGTCCAGCATTGTGGTGGCCAGCTTCGCGACCGTCGAGGACGCGGTCGAGGCGGTGCTCGGCGTCACCGCGCGGCTTCGTCCGTCGATGCTGGAGTTCATGGACTCGGTGGCGATCAACGCCGTCGAGGACACCCTGCGCATGGATCTGGACCGCGGGGCGGCCGCCATGCTGGTGGCCGGATCGGACGAGCGCGGCCGCGCCGGCAGCGAGGACGCCGAAATCATGGCCGAGGTTTTCGCGGAACACGCTGCGACGGAGGTGTTTTCAACCGACGATCCCGACGAGGGCGAGGCGTTCGTCGTCGCACGGCGGTTTTGCATCCCGGCCGTCGAGGCCAAGGGGTCGTTGCTGCTCGAGGATGTCGGGGTGCCGCTTCCGGCGCTGGGCAAGCTGGTGACCGGGATCGCGCACATCGCCGCGGAGCGTGACCTGATGATCTCGGTGATCGCGCACGCCGGCGACGGCAACACCCACCCGCTGATCGTCTACGACCCCGCCGATGCCGACATGACCGAGCGCGCCCACCTGGCGTTCGGCGAGATCATGGATCTCGCCGTCGGACTGGGCGGCACGATCACCGGGGAACACGGCGTCGGCCGGCTGAAGCGGCCGTGGCTGGCCGGCTATCTGGGACCCGACGTGATGGACCTCAACCGGCGGATCAAAGAGGCGCTGGATCCGCAGGGCATCCTCAATCCCGGCGCGGGTATCTAATTCGTTCACCGAGCGTCACGCCAGCGTGGCGTCCGCCGCCGAGCGTCACGCCAGCGTGGCATGCAAGAGAAGCCTGGTTGACATCTTGGGCCCATTGTCGTACGAATGAGACATGGCTGCTGTTATGTCTCACGAAGCGCCGGTCAAGTTTCAGCTGGCCACCGCCGACACGTGGCCCAATCCGTGGCCGATGTACCGCGCTCTGCGAGATCACGATCCGGTGCACCACGTCGTTCCGGCGAACCATCCCGGCGATGACTACTACGTGCTGTCCCGGCACGCCGACGTGTGGGCCGCGGCCCGGGACCACGAAACCTATTCGTCGGCACAGGGATTGACCGTCAACTACGGCGACCTGGAAATGATTGGGCTGCAGGATAATCCGCCGTTCGTGATGCAGGATCCTCCGGTGCACACCCAATTCCGCAAGCTGGTCTCGCGCGGCTTCACGCCACGGCAGGTCGAGGCGGTGGAGCCCAAAGTGCGGGAGTTCGTCGTCGAGCGCATAGAGGGGTTGCGCTCGGCCGGTGGCGGCGACATCGTCGCGGAGCTGTTCAAGCCGCTGCCGTCGATGGTGGTGGCGCACTATCTCGGTGTGCCGGAGGAAGATTGGGCCCAATTCGACGGTTGGACCCAGGCGATCGTCGCGGCCAACACCGCCGATGGCGGCGTCGCCGGTGCGCTCGAGACGGTCGGCGACGCGGTCGGGTCGATGATGGCCTACTTCGCCGGGCTGATCGAACGGCGCCGGAGCGATCCCGAGGACGACACGATCTCGCACCTGGTGGCCGCCGGCGTCGGGGCAGACGGTGACATCGCCGGCACCCTGTCGATCCTGGCGTTCACGTTCACCATGGTCACCGGCGGCAACGACACCGTCACCGGCATGCTCGGCGGTTCGATGCCGCTGCTGCACGAACGACCCGACCAACGTCAGCTGCTGGTGGACGACCTCGACCGCATCCCGGACGCGGTCGAGGAGTTGCTGCGGATGACCTCACCCGTGCAGGGGCTGGCCCGCACCGTCACCCGTGACGTGACCGTCGGTGCGACGACCATCCCGGCCGGCCGCCGGGTGTTGCTGCTGTACGGTTCGGCCAACCGTGACGAACGCCAATACGGTTCGGACGCAGGCGAACTCGATGTGACCCGCTGTCCACGCAACATCATGACGTTCAGCCACGGCGCCCACCACTGCCTGGGCGCCGCCGCCGCTCGGATGCAGTCCCGCGTGGCGCTGACCGAACTCCTGACCCGCTGCCCGAGCTTCGAGGTGGACGAATCCGGCATCATCTGGGCGGGCGGCAGCTACGTCCGGCGCCCGCTGTCGGTGCCGATTCGGATGAAGTCCTGATGCCTGGGAGCGACTGGCTTTCCCCGCACCGCAACGAAGCCGCCGTCGACCGGATACTCGACGCGGCCGAGCGGCTGTACACCCAGCGCGACTCGGATTCGGTCGGCATGAATGAAATCGCCAGGGCCGCTGGGTGTTCCCGTGCGACGCTGTATCGGTATTTCGACAACCGCGAGGCGCTGCGCACTGCCTATGTGCACCGGGAAACCCACCGGCTGGGTCGCGAAATCATCGCGCGCACCGGCGACATCGGGGATCCGCGCGAACGGTTGGTCGCGAGCATCCTCGTCACACTGAGGATGGTTCGCGAAAGCCCGGCGCTGGCTTCCTGGTTCGCCACCACCCGTCCGCCGGTGGGTGGCGAACTGGCCGGACAGTCCGAAGTCATCGCGGCATTGGCGGTGGCGTTCCTGCATTCGCTGGGACCCGACGATCCCGCGGTCATCGAACGTCGCGGTCGCTGGATGGTGCGAGTGATCGTCTCGCTGCTGACCCACCCCGGCCACGACGAAGCCGACGAGCGAGCGATGATCGAAGAGTTCGTCGTCCCGATCGTCACGCCGGTCGCCGCGCGCGATTAAGCCCGCTCCGGGCGCCCGACACCACTATTGGAATTGCCCGCCTCCTAGCGACAACCCGTTTCCGCTGGTCACACCGGCTAACGAGGTTGTCGCTGTGAGGCGGGCAATCGCCTGTCCACCCCGCGGCGAGACGCCCGGGGCCGCTGTTACGAACGGTGCGCGGCGGCGCCCGGCGCCGCCTCCGACCGACGGCGCCGCCTCAGTCACGGACGCGGGTGAACCGGTGCAACAGCCACGCCAGCGGGATCGTCACGACCAGCGTCGCGACGTACAGGTACAGCATCGATCCGGTGTAAACACGGGCGCCCACGATGTAGTCCATCGCGAATTCCATGGTGATCAGGTGGATCAGGAAAATCTCGTAGGAGATCTCGCCCAGCCACACCATCGGGCGGCTGGCCAGTATTCGCGAATACCAGCCTTGAGCACTGGCAGGGCCACCAAGGGCCAGTGGTGCCACCGCGAGTGCGGCGATGACGGCATAGAAACACGTCTTGAACAACGCTTCGCTCAGCGTCGCCGGGGAGGTCGTGGGCGCGCCGGCAATGGGCGTTGACACGATGAAATAGCAGACGACCGCCAGCGGTATGGCCACGACGCCGTAGGCGCGCACTCCCATCTCCTGCAGCACGGTCAGCATCATGCCGGCGAGGAACCACGCCAGGTAGGTGGGCAGCCACAGCCGTGCGCCGTCGGGAAACCAGTGATCGGTGTGCACCAGGACCAGCCAGGCGGGGCTGACCAACGCCATTCCCGCCAGGGCGCCCAGGACGAGTTTCGGCTGCCATTGTCGCCGGCAGATCACCACCAGTAACAGGTACGCCAGCAGCGGCAGCACCACGTAGTACGAGCCCTCTACCGCAAGGCTCCACATCTGGGTCAGGCCCTGGTGCAGATACTTGCCCAGGTAGCCGTTGCAGTAGATCTGCGTCAGCGTCAGGTTGCGCGCCAGCCCCAGCCAGCTGTGTCCCGGGTTCGGCCCGGCATCCCGGTAGTGGTAGAGCACATAGGCGAACAAGACGGTGATCACGTAGGCGGGCATGATTCGGCGAACCCGGTGCCACGCATAGCGACTCAGCGACGGCGGCGCTCCGCCTCGCGCCGCCGACTTCACCCACGGGCGGAACAACAGGTAGCCGGAGAGCACGAAGAAGATCGGCACCCCGATCTCCATTCGGGAACCGACCAGGCCCCAATATCCGTGCGTGTATTTGCCGGTGGTATATGCAGCGTGGGTGCCGACGACGAGGAGCGCCGCGACCGCGCGGATGCCCGTCAGGGACGCGATCCGGTCTACGCGAGAGGTCTGCTCGAGCCCGCCCTGGGCGTCTTGCTCTTCCGACAGCGTCATCCGCCGTGTTTCCTGCGCGGCTTCCCACCATCTCGGCCGTGGGGCTTGTTGGTGGACGAGCGCTCCGGCTGAAGGTTGATCAACACCCCCGAAATCCGGGTGTGCTCAAGCCTTTTCAACGTCGACTTGCCCAACTTGGCCGGCAGCTCCACCAGTGAGAAATCCGGTCCGATCGCGATGTGGCCGAAATCGCTGCGATGTAACCCGCCCTCGTTGGCGATGGCCCCGACGATCGCGCCAGGGCCGATCTTGTGCCGCTTGCCCACCGCGATGCGATAGGTGGCGAAAGGCTTGGCATTTCTTGGTCTTTCGGGACGCTCACGCCGTTCTGCGCGCCGCTCGCGCCGTTCCGGTGGCGGTTCGGGCGACATCAGGAATTCCTCGCCGTCGCGCGACTGCACCGCCAGCGCGGCGGCGATGTCGGCCATCGGCGTGTCGTGCTCGCGTTCGTAGTCCTGCACCAACTTGCGGAACAGGTCGATTCCGGGCGAACCGAGCGCGGTCGTGATGGAATCGGCGAATTTGGCCACCCGCTGGGCGTTGACGTCCTCGACGGTGGGCAATGCGGTCTCGGTGAGCGCTTGACGCGTGGCCTTTTCGATCGCTTTCAGCAGGTGGCGCTCGCGCGGGGAAACGAACAGCAGCGCCGTTCCCGAACGACCGGCCCGACCGGTGCGCCCGATCCGGTGCACGTATGACTCGGTGTCGTGCGGGATGTCGTAGTTGAGCACGTGCGATATCCGCTCCACATCGAGCCCGCGCGCGGCCACGTCGGTGGCGACCAGGATGTCGATGCTGCCGTCCTTCAATGCGGCGACGGTGCGCTCGCGCTGACCTTGCGGGATGTCTCCGTTGATGGCGGCCGCGGAAAATCCCCTGGCCCTTAGCCTTTCGGCGACTTCCTCGGTGGCCTGTTTGGTCCTGACGAAGATGATCATCGCCTCGAACGGCTCGACTTCCAGCACCCGGGTCAGCGCGTCCATCTTGCGTGGGCCGGCGACCTGGATGTAGCGCTGCGAAATGTTCTCGGCCGTAGCGGTTTTCGCTTTGGTGCTGACCTCGAGCGGATCATGCAGGTACTTGGTGGTGATCTTGCGGATCGCGGGCGGCATGGTCGCCGAGAACAACGCAACCTGTTTGTATTCCGGGGTTTCGGACAGTATGCGATCGACTTCTTCGGCGAATCCCATGGTGAGCATCTCGTCGGCCTCGTCGAGCACCAGGTAGTCGACGTGGGACAGGTCCAGCGTCCCGCGCTCGAGGTGGTCGATGACCCGGCCCGGGGTGCCGACGACCACATGGGCGCCGCGGCGCAGCCCGGCCAGCTGCACAGTGTAGGAGGATCCGCCGTAAATGGGCAGCACGTTGATCTTGGGCAGGTGGGCCCCGTACCGGCTGAACGCCTCGGCCACCTGCAGGGCCAGTTCCCGGGTGGGGGCGAGCACCAGCGCCTGGGTGGCGGTGCTGGTGACGTCGATCTTGGACAGGATCGGGATCGCGAACGCCGCGGTCTTGCCGGTTCCGGTCTGGGCCAGCCCGACGACGTCGGAGCCCGCCATCAGCGCCGGGATGGTCGCCGCCTGAATGCCGGTGGGCGACTCGTAGCCCACGTCAGCGATCGCCCGCAGGACCGAGGGATCGATCTGCAGGTCGGCAAACGTGGTTGAGGCAGCTTCAGTCGAGCTGTCCGAGAGGGTCATCGTCCAAGGAGTCTAGTGGTGATCGCGAGCTCAACGGAGTTGAGCGCTGCGGGTCACCACCAGAAAGCCTAGTGGTGATCGCGAGCTCAACGGAGTTGAGCGCTGCGGGTCACCACCAGAAAGCCCAGTGGTGATCGCGAGCTCAACGGAGTTGAGCGCTGCGGGTCACCACCAGAAAGCCCAGTGTGATCGCGAGCTCAACGGAGTTGAGCGCTGCGGGTGATCGTCGGCACACCCGGCCTGCCTGCCACAGTCGCGGGCCCATTGACGGTACGGTGCGTCGATGTGTGGTCGCTACCGTGTCGTGCCGAGCCACTGACCGGCTCGGCCGCTGTCGCTCTCATCGCCCTCACCATGACCGGCTGCGGTTCGGGGGACTCCACCGCTGCCAAGACGCCCCAGGCCAGGACCCCGTCGGAGGTCGCGTCGATCACGGCTCCGGCCACTCTCCCCGCGGCCGCGCCACCAGGCAACGCGCCGCCGGCCGATCCCTGCGCGGTCAACCTCGCCTCGCCCACCATCGCCAAGGTGGTTTCCGAGCTGCCTCGCGACCCGCGCAGCCAGCAGCCCTGGAACCCTGAACCGCTCGCCGGCAATTACAACCAATGCGCGCAGCTGTCGGCGATCATCATCAAGGCCAACACCAACGCGGTGAGTCCGACCACCCGGGCGGTGCTGTTCCATCTTGGCCAATTCATCCCACAGGGCGTGCCCGACACCTACGGATTCAACGGCGTTGACGCGGCGCAGACAACGGGCGACACGGTGGCGCTGACCTATCCCAGCGGGATCAACGGCTTGAACACCGACGTGAAATTCCACTGGAACGGCAACGCGGTCGACCTCATCGGCAACACGCCCGCGCGCTGATCCGGGGCACGCGCCACCCTCCTGTCGGGGCGCTGGCCTACTGTGGCTCGCGTGTTGGTCTCCGGCGACAGCATCATCTACAGCGCATCGGATCTGGCCGCCGCAGCCCGCTGCGAATTCGCGCTGCTGCGGGATTTCGACGCGAAGCTAGGCCGCGGGGCCGCTCCCGTCACCGCCGAGGACGAGCTGCTCACGCGGACGGCCGACCTCGGCAGCGAGCACGAGCGACGGGAACTGGCCTCGCTGCGCGACCGCTTCGGACAGGCCGTCGCGATCATCGGCCGCCCCGCGTACACCCCCGCCGGCCTGGCGGCGGCCGCCGACGCTACCCGGCGCGCCGTCGCCGACCGGGCGCCGGTGGTGTATCAAGCCGCCATGTTCGACGGCCGCTTCGTCGGCTTCGCCGACTTCCTGGTGCGTGACGGCGAGTGGTACCGGGTCGTGGACACCAAGCTGGCCCGCTCGGCCAAGGTGACCGCGCTGTTACAGCTTGCCGCCTATGCCGACGCGTTGGCCGCCTCCGGCGTCCCCGTTGCGCCCGAGGCCGAGCTGCGGCTGGGCGATGGAACCACTGTGCGGCACCGGGTTCACGACCTGATCCCCGTCTACCGCTTGCAGCGGGCCCGCCTGCAGCGCCTCCTCGATGAGCACTACGCGGGCGACGCCACGGTCCGCTGGGACGACGAGGGTGTTGCCGCCTGCTTTCGGTGCCCACTGTGCCTCGAGCAGTTACGGGCGTCCGACGACGTGCTGCTGGTGGCCGGCATGCGAGTGAGCCAGCGCGACAAGCTCTTTGATGCCGGGATCAGCACCGTCGCCGACTTGGCCGATCTTCGCGGACCCGTTCCCGGCCTGGCGGCCGGCGCGCTGAGCAAGCTCGCCGTCCAGGCCAAACTGCAAGTCCGCCAACGTGAAACCGGCGTTCCGCAGGTCGAGGTCATCGACCCGCAGCCGCTGACCCTGCTGCCCGAGCCCGACCCCGGGGACCTGTTCTTCGACTTCGAAGGCGACCCGCTGTGGACCGCCGATGGCCGCGAGTGGGGCCTGGAATATCTGTTCGGTGTGCTCGAAGCCGGGCCGGCGGGGAAGTTTCGCCCGTTGTGGGCGCATAACCGGGCCGACGAACGCAAGGCGCTGATCGACTTCCTGGCGCTGGTGGCCAAACGCCGCAAGCGCCGCCCCAACATGCACATCTATCACTACGCGCCCTACGAGAAGACCGCGTTGTTGCGACTCGCCGGACGCTATGGGATTGGCGAGGACGAAGTCGACGAACTGCTGCGCAGCGGTACGCTGGTCGACCTTTACCCCTTGGTGCGCAGGAGCATTCGCACCGGTGCGGAGTCCTTCAGCCTCAAGGCGCTGGAGCCGCTCTACATGGGGGCTCAGCTGCGCGTGGGTGACGTGACCACGGCCACCGGGTCGATCACCTCCTACGCACGCTACTGCGAACTCCAGGCGGACGGCCGCAGCGACGAGGCCGCATCGGTGCTCAAAGAGATCGAGGACTACAACCACTACGACTGCTCCTCGACACAAAAACTGCGGAATTGGTTGATGTTGCGCGCGTACGAATCCGGCGTCCTGCCGATCGGCGCCCAGGCCGTGACGGACGGCAACACCGTCGATGACCGCGACCAACTGGCGATGACGTTGTCGGCGTTCGCCGGTGCCGCCGGCGTCGACGACCGCACGCCCGAGCAGACGGCGGTGGCCCTGCTGGCCGCGGCGCGCGGCTACCACCGGCGCGAGGACAAACCCTTCTGGTGGGCGCACTTCGACCGGCTGAACTTCCCGATCGACGAGTGGGCGGATAACACCGATGTTTTCGTCGCCGAGCACGTGTCGGTCAGCGTCGACTGGCACACGCCGCCACGCGCGCGCAAACCGCAGCGGCGGCTGCGGCTGCGCGGTGAGCTGGCGCGCGGCGACTTGAAGAGCGAGGTCTTTGCGCTCTACCACCCGCCTGCTCCGCCCGGCATGACCGACAGCCCGGACCGGCGGGCGGCCGGGCGGGTCTCGGTGGTCGAGGCCGACGATCCGGCGGTCCCAGCCGAAGTGGTGGTACTCGAACGAGTTGGCAGCGACGGCAACACTTTTCACCAGCTGCCGTTCGCACTGACCCCAGGCCCGCCCATCCCGACGACGGCCCTGCGGGATTCGATCGAGGCGACCGCGACCCGCGTGGCCGCCGGATTGCCGCAACTGCCCCGCAGCGCCGTCGTCGACGTGCTCCTGCGTGCCGCGCCCCGTCTGCGCGGCGGCACCGCCCTCCCCCGTAGCGACGACACCGTCGCCGACATCACCGCCGCGCTACTGGATCTCGATTCGTCATACCTTGCGGTGCACGGTCCGCCCGGCACCGGCAAGACGCACACCGCGGCGCGCGTGATCCAGGATCTGGTCACCGAACACGGCTGGCGGATCGGTGTGGTCGCACAGTCACACGCCACCGTAGAGAACGTGCTGGACTGTGTCATCGACGCCGGTCTGGATCCGCAACGGATCGCCAAGAAGCGCAACGACCACCGGGCACCGCGCTGGCGGGAGATCGACGGCGGCGCCTACGCCGCGTTCCTCGCTGACACACCCGGTTGTGTGATCGGCGGAACGGCATGGGATTTCGCCAACGCCAATCGGATACCGCCGGGGAGCCTGGATCTGCTGGTGATCGACGAAGCGGGCCAATTCTGTTTGGCCAACACCATCGCCGTGGCCCCGGCCGCCGCAAACCTGCTGCTGCTCGGGGATCCGCAGCAGTTGCCGCAAGTCAGCCAGGGCACTCATCCCGAGCCGGTGGACGCCTCCGCGCTGGAGTGGCTGGTCGACGGTCAGCGCACGCTGCCCGACGAACGCGGCTACTTTCTGGACCTCTCCTACCGCATGCATCCGGCGGTCTGCGCCGCGGTTTCGGCGCTCTCCTACGAGAACAGGCTGCATTCCCACGACTGCACCGCCGCCCGCCGGCTCGACGGCTATCAGCCCGGTGTGCAGCTGCTTCCGGTTGAGCATCAAGGCAATTCGACCGAGAGCCCCGAGGAGGCCGACACGATCGTCGCCGAGATCGACCAGCTGCTCGGCGCGTCGTGGACCGATGAACACGGCATCCGGGCCTTGGCCGCCACCGATGTGCTGGTGCTGGCGCCCTACAACGCCCAGGTGGCGCTGTTACGTCACCGGTTGAGCGCCGCAGGTCTGGTTGGAGTGCGGGTCGGGACGGTCGACAAGTTCCAGGGCGCGCAGGCACCGGTGGTTTTCATCTCGATGACGGTGTCGTCAATGGACGTGGCGCCCCGCGGGGTCTCGTTCCTGCTCAACAGGAATCGGCTCAACGTCGCGGTAAGCCGGGCTCAGTACGCGGCCGTGATCGTGCGCTCCCCGTCGCTGACGGAATATCTGCCCGCCACCCCCGAGGGCCTGATCGACCTGGGCGCCTTTCTGGCTCTCACGCAGCCCGTTCTGCGGTGAACGGGCTAACCGGTCGACGAGTGCCGGCCCGGACCGGTGGGGTCATCGTCGGGATCGGGGCGGTGATGCTGGCCTCGCAACGATTCACCCTCGGAAAACTGCCGCCCCGCCGTGTGTTGGCGGCGCGGCGGCCGGGTGAGCCGATCGCCCGGCGGGAGGGAGTTGGGCGGGCGCCGCACGGCCACCTGTCGAAGGCGTTTACCGCTATCCACATGAGAACCGTTGTGGGCGTGGCCGATTGGTTGAGCCGGCGCGGCCGGGCCGCGTCGCGAGACCCCGGTGGTCGCCGGGCGCGGCCGTTCGACCGGTTGCCGGGGCGGCTCGGGATGACTCCTTTGCTCGACGTCGGATTCGCGCACCAGAAGGAATTCGACGTATTCGTCATCGTCGTAGTCGTCGTCGACGACGTCGTCGTCAGGGCCGGGCGGATCGTCGCCTCCCCTGCCGTCGCCCTTGCCGGGCCACGGCGCAAAGCCCACCACAAACAGTGCGGCGATGATCCCGAACAGCGCGATGAACGCCGGCAGCAGCACCGACTGCGACATCGCGGCGGCGAACGGGTCGCGCAGGAACCCGGGCAGCTGCAGGGTGAGCGCGTCCTCGCCCACCGCGTCGCCGGACGGCCGGCGCGGCATCTCATCGGTGATCCGCCACGTCATGAACGCGGCCATGCCCGCGCTGCCGAGCACCGCACCGAGCTGGCGCACGGAGTTGTACACCGCGGAGCCCGCGCCGGCCAGGTGTGGCGGCAGGTTACGCGTCGCGGTGGCCGTCAACGGTGACCACACGAAAGCCATCCCGACGCCCATCGCGAAGAACGGCAAAACCAGTCGCCAGATCGGCGTCGTCGGCGTCATCTCGAACGTGATCCAGGTCAGCGCGATGGCCAGCACCGAGAAACCGAAACCGAGCACGGGCTGCGGATGGTATTTATCGACGATCTTGCCGACGAGTGGCGCAAAGACGCCGTTCGCGATCGCCATCGGCGCGATCAACAAGGCCGAGCGCGTCGGCGAGAGCCCGCACACGGCCTGCGCGTAGAACGTCAGCGGCAGCATCATCGCCGTGGCGGTGAACGAGACGATGGCGACCCCGACGTTGCACAGGCTGAAATCGCGGTCGCTGAAGATGACCAGCGGAATCAGCGGCTCGTGGGCGTTGAGCGATTGCCAGAACGCGAAGGCCGTCATGAACCCGACGCCGGCCACGATCAACGCCCAGATCCAGGGTTGCCAGTGCGCTGCCTGACCCTGTTGCAGCCCGAACACGATCAGGAAGATGCCGATGCCGGACAGCGCAACCCCGATCAGGTCGAAGCGATGCGACTGGGTGGGCAGCACCGGAATCAGCCAATACGCCAGCCCCAGCCCGAGGACGCCGATGGGCACGTTGACGAAGAAGATCCACTGCCAACCCAGCCCGTCGACCAGGACACCGCCCGCCAGCGGGCCCACCAGGCTGGCGACACCGGCGGTGGCACCCCACAGGCTCACCGCGACGCCGCGACGCTCCGCCGGAAAGATCCGCGTGATGGTCGACAGGGTCTGCGGGGTCAGCAGCCCGGCGCCGACGCCCTGCACCACGCGCGCCGCGATCAGCATGGCGGCGCTGCCGGCCAGCCCACACCACACCGAGGAGGCGGTGAACACGACCAGACCGATCAGATAGAGGTTCTTGGGGCCGAACCGGTCACCGAGGCGCCCGGCCACCAGCAACACGACGGCATAGCCCAGCAGGTAGGCGCTGGTCACCCAGACCACGGTGTCGTAGCCGATGCGCAGGCTGCCCATGATGGTCGGGTTGGCGATCGCGACGATGGTCGAGTCGACCATGATCATGAAAAAGCCGATCATCATCGCCCATAGCGGGTTCCAGGGGTTCTGCGACTGCGGTGAACTCCGGGTAAGGAAGTCCCAGCGGTTGGCGACCCGGGCCGGTGACGGCCTCGCGCTTCCCCCGGGCGTGCGGGGCGTAGCCGTCGTCATCCACCCCACCTCGTTTCGCTTTCGCTCCCGGCGATGCCGCTCAGCCGAATCGACCCGGCTCATCGACCCGTCCCGCAGGTGATACACCGCGCCCGGCGCGGTAAACAGCATGAGGACCGGCGAACGGCACGGACCGTCGCAGACATCCAGCCCGCATTATTCCCGGTAAGGCAATAGGCCGGCAGCCAAGGACCCGGTCGGGGTGCATAACGAGTCAGGATTTGCCACGGGCGCGTTAGCCTGGGGGGACGCCATCTGCAGGAGAGAGAATATGCGGGGTCGACGGAAAAGGTCGCCGAACCGGTTCTTCACCATGTCCGACGCGGGACAGCAGCCGACCGCCAACGACGGTCGACCCAAGATGTCCGCGCGGGCATTGGCGCAGGTCATCGAGCGGAGCTCGTGGTTGCAGGGCCCGGCCGCCGAGGCCTATGTGACCCGGCTGCGCAACGCGAACCCGAATGCCGGCCCGGCGGAGATCCTGGCCAAGCTGCAGAAGCGATACCTGGCCATCGTGACGGCCGGCGGTGTTGCGGTGGGGGCCGCCGCGACCGTCCCCGGCATCGGCACGATCAGCGCCCTGTCGGCGGCGGCCGCCGAAACGGTGACGTTCCTGGAGGCCACCGCGTTCTTCGTGTTGGCGGTGGCGGTGGTTTACGACATCCCGGCCGATCATCGGGAACGCCGCCGTGCGCTGGTGCTGGCGATCCTCGCCGGCGACAACAGCGAGCACGCCGTCGCGCAGCTGATCGGTCCGCGCCGTACCAACGGCGGCTGGATCTCCGAGGGACTGGCCGCCCTGCCGCTGTCGTCGATGTCGAAGCTGAACTCACGACTGCTCAAGTCGTGGGTCCGCAAGTACACCGTGCGGCGCGGCGCGCTGTTGTTCGGCAAACTGCTGCCGGTGGGCATCGGGGTCGTGGTGGGCGCCATCGGCAACTACCTCGCCGGCAAGAAGATGATCCGCAACGCCAACCGGGCGTTCGGCGCCCCGCCCGCGCGGTGGCCCCGCGCGCTGCACCTGGTGCCCCCGGTCCACGAAGCCGGCTAGCGCCCGGCCGTCCTCCTGTTACCCGGTCGACCTGGCGGATCGGCGGCGAAAGGTTAGCCTTTATAGGGCGGAACAATGGGTATCGCCGTCGGTGTGAGGTGTTCGGTCGTCCGGGACCGACAAGGGTGCAGGCGCCGCGGGAATGCGCTTGCGGAACAGAAGGATTGAGGCGAACTGCGGTCGTGAGCAACATAAGTTCACCATTCGGGCAAAACGAATGGCTGGTCGAGGAGATGTACCGCAAGTTCCGCGACGACCCCTCGTCCGTCGATCCGAGCTGGCACGAATTCCTTGTCGACTACAACCCCGACCCCGCAGGCGAATCCGCGCCGGCCGCCCCGACCAGCGCCGATGGGCCGCCGGCCGCCGCCCCTGCCCCGGCGAAGCCGGCCCCGGCGGCCCCGCAGACCACCGAGCCCGCCAAGCCCGCGGCCCCCGCGGCCGGCAACGGGGTCGCGCCCCGACCGGCCAAAGCCCCGACTCCCCCGCCGGCCGAGGGCGACGAGCTGCAGACGCTGCGCGGTGCCGCGGCGGCCGTCGTCAAGAACATGTCGGCATCGCTGGACGTGCCGACGGCGACCAGTGTGCGCGCCGTTCCGGCCAAGCTGATGATCGACAACCGGATCGTCATCAACAACCAGCTCAAGCGCACCCGCGGCGGCAAGATCTCGTTCACCCACCTGCTCGGCTATGCGCTGGTGCAGGCGGTCAAGAAGTTCCCGAACATGAATCGGCACTACGCCGAGATCGACGGCAAGCCCACGGCGGTGACGCCGGCGCACACCAACCTCGGCCTGGCCATCGACCTGCAGGGCAAAGACGGCAAGCGTTCCCTGGTGGTCGCCGGGATCAAGGGCTGCGAAACCATGCGCTTCGCCCAGTTCGTGACCGCATACGAAGACATCGTGCGGCGAGCCCGCGACGGCAAGCTGACCGCCGAAGACTTTGCCGGCGTTACCATTTCGCTGACCAACCCGGGCACCATCGGCACCGTGCACTCGGTGCCGCGGCTGATGGCGGGCCAGGGCGCCATCATCGGCGTCGGCGCCATGGAGTACCCCGCAGAATTTCAGGGCGCCAGCGAGGAACGCATCGCCGAACTGGGCATCGGCAAGCTGATCACCCTGACGTCGACCTACGACCACCGCATCATCCAGGGCGCCGAATCCGGCGACTTCTTGCGCACCATCCACGAGATGCTGCTCTCGGACGCGTTCTGGGACGAGATCTTCCGCGAGTTGGGCAACCCGTACCTCCCGGTGCGCTGGAGCACCGACAACCCGGATTCGATCGTCGACAAGAACGCCCGGGTGATGGAGTTGATCGCGGCCTACCGCAACCGCGGTCACCTGATGGCCGACATCGACCCGCTGCGACTGGACGGCAGCCGGTTCCGCAGCCACCCCGATCTGGAGATCCTCAACCACGGCCTGACGCTGTGGGACCTCGACCGGGTGTTCAAAGTCAACGGCTTCGCGGGGTGCGAGTACAAGAAGCTGCGCGACGTGCTGGGCCTGCTGCGCGACGCCTACTGCCGCCACATCGGCGTGGAGTACACCCACATTCTCGAACCCTCACAACAGGAATGGCTGCAGCAGCGCGTCGAGACCAAGCACGTCAAACCGACGGTGGCCGAGCAGAAGTTCATCCTGAGCAAGCTGAACGCCGCCGAGGCCTTCGAAACCTTCCTGCAGACCAAATACGTTGGCCAGAAGCGGTTTTCGCTGGAAGGCGCGGAAAGCATCATTCCGATGATGGACGCGGCGATCGACCAGTGCGCCGAGCACGGACTCGACGAGGTGGTTATCGGGATGCCGCACCGTGGCCGGCTCAACGTGCTGGCCAACATCGTCGGCAAGCCGTACTCGCAGATCTTCTCCGAGTTCGAGGGCAACCTCAACCCGGCACAGGCGCACGGCTCCGGGGACGTCAAGTATCACCTGGGCGCCACCGGCGTGTACCTACAGATGTTCGGCGACAACGACATTCAGGTGTCGCTGACCGCCAACCCGTCACACTTGGAAGCCGTTGACCCGGTGCTGGAGGGTCTGGTGCGGGCCAAGCAAGACCTGCTGGACCACGGCGCCGAAGACCAGGGCGACGAAAAAGCGTTCTCGGTGGTGCCGATGATGCTGCACGGCGACGCCGCGTTCGCCGGTCAGGGCGTGGTCGCCGAAACCCTGAACCTGACCCACCTGCCCGGCTACCGCGTCGGCGGCACCATCCACATCATCGCCAACAACCAGATCGGCTTCACCACCGCGCCGGAGTACTCGCGGTCCAGCGAGTACTGCACCGACGTCGCGAAGATGATCGGGGCGCCGATCTTCCACGTCAACGGCGACGACCCGGAAGCGTGCGCGTGGGTGGCCAAGCTGGCCGTCGACTTCCGGCAGGAGTTCAAGAAGGACGTCGTCATCGACATGCTGTGCTACCGCAAACGCGGGCACAACGAGGGCGACGACCCGTCGATGACCAACCCCGCGATGTACGACGTCGTCGACACCAAGCGCGGGGTCCGCAAGAGCTACACCGAAGCCCTGATCGGCCGCGGTGACATCTCGATGAAAGAAGCCGAGGACGCGCTGCGCGACTACCAGGGCCAGCTCGAGCGGGTGTTCAACGAGGTCCGTGAGCTGGAGAAACACGGCGCGCTACCGAGCGAATCGGTCGAGGCCGACCAGATGCTGCCGGCGGGCCTGGCCACCGCGGTGGACAAGGCGCTGCTGGCCCGCATCGGTGACGCCTTCCTGGCCGCCCCGGACGGTTTCACCGCACACCCGCGGGTGCAGCCGGTGCTGGAGAAGCGGCGCGAGATGGCCTACGAAGGCAAGATCGACTGGGCCTTCGGCGAACTGCTGGCGCTGGGCTCGCTGGTTGCCGAAGGCAAGCTGGTGCGGCTGTCGGGTCAAGACACCAAGCGCGGCACCTTCTCCCAGCGGCACTCGGTGATCATCGACCGCAACACCGGCCAGGAGTTCACGCCGCTGCAACTGCTGACGACGAATGCCGACGGCACCCCGACCGGGGGCAAGTTCCTGGTCTACGACTCACCGCTGTCGGAGTACGCCGCCGTCGGCTTCGAGTACGGCTACACGGTGGGCAATCCGGACGCTCTGGTGTTGTGGGAGGCCCAGTTCGGTGACTTCGTCAACGGCGCGCAGTCGATCATCGACGAGTTCATCAGCTCCGGTGAGGCCAAGTGGGGCCAGCTGTCCAACGTCGTGCTGCTGCTGCCGCACGGTCACGAGGGTCAGGGGCCCGACCACACCTCGGGCCGCATCGAGCGCTTCCTGCAGCTGTGGGCGGAGGGTTCGATGACGATCGCGATGCCCTCGACGCCGTCCAACTACTTCCACCTGTTGCGGCGCCACGCCCTCGACGGCGTGCAGCGGCCGCTGATCGTGTTCACACCGAAGTCGATGCTGCGCAACAAGGCGGCGGTCAGCGACGTCCGGGACTTCACCGAGATCAAGTTCCGCTCGGTGCTCGAAGAGCCGACCTACGAGGACGGCATCGGTGATCGCAGCAAGGTCACCCGTGTCCTGCTGACCAGCGGCAAGCTGTACTACGAGTTGGTGGCCCGCAAGGCCAAGGACAACCGCGAAGACGTGGCGATCGTGCGGATCGAACAGCTCGCCCCGCTGCCCAAGCGGCGGCTGGGCGAGACGCTGGACCGCTACCCGAACGTCAACCAGTACTTCTGGGTGCAGGAGGAGCCGGCCAACCAGGGCGCGTGGCCCCGGTTCGGGCTGGAGCTGCCGGAGCTGTTGCCCGACAAGCTGACCGGGCTCAAGCGCATCTCGCGCCGGGCGATGTCGGCCCCGTCGTCGGGCTCGTCGAAGGTGCACGCGGTCGAGCAGCAGGAGATCATCGACACGGCCTTCGGCTGACCGGGGTGATCGCTGGATCTGCGACCCGCGGGAACCGGGGACCGCTGGTACCGGCTAGCCTCGACGCAAACGTGCCGAGAAGGAAGGGTGCTCATGCAAGGGTTCGCCGGCAAGGTCGCGGTGGTGACGGGCGCGGGTTCAGGTATCGGGCAGGCGCTGGCCGTGGAGCTGGCCCGCTCGGGCGCCAAAGTGGCGATCAGTGACGTCGACCTGGAGGGCCTGGGCCACACCGAGGAACAGCTCAAGGCGATCGGCGCGTCGTTCAAGTCCGATCGCCTCGACGTGACCGAGCGGGAGGCCTTCTTGGCCTACGCCGACGGCGTCAAGGAGCACTTCGGCAAGGTCAACCAGATCTACAACAACGCCGGCATCGCCTTCACCGGCGACGTCGAGGTCAGCCAGTTCAAAGACATCGAACGGGTGATGGACGTCGACTTCTGGGGCGTCGTCAACGGCACCAAGGCGTTCCTGCCGCACCTGATCGCGTCCGGCGACGGGCACGTCGTCAACGTGTCCAGCGTGTTCGGGCTCTTCTCGGTGCCCGGGCAGGCGGCCTACAACTCGGCCAAATTCGCCGTGCGTGGCTTCACCGAGGCGCTGCGACAGGAGATGGCCGCGGCCGGCCACCCGGTGGCGGTGACCACGGTGCACCCGGGTGGCATCAAGACCGCGATCGCGCGCAACGCGACGGCCGCCGAGGGGCTCGACCCCGAGCAGCTCGCGAAGCTGTTCGACAAGCGACTCGCCAGGACCAGCCCGCAACGCGCCGCCACGATCATCCTGGACGCGGTCCGCAAGAAGAAGGCGCGGGTTCTGGTTGGCACGGACGCCAAACTCCTGGACGTGATGGTGCGGGTCGCGGGCCCGTACTACCAGCAGCTCTTCGGCCCGGTCATGGGCCGGTTGATGCCGAAGGTCTAAAGCCTCAGCGGCCGAGCGGATGCTCGGCCAGCCAGCCGGCCGCCACCGCCTGCGGATCGGCACCGGTATGCACCTGCCGGCGCATCTCGACCAGCGCCGCGGTGTCCAGCACGCCGGCCACTTCGTTGATCGCCAGCAGCTGCCGATCGCTGAGCGCGTTGCGGCGATAAAGCGGCACCACATTCTCGGCACGGATCAGCGCGGGTTTGCCGTCGGCCAGCGCGACCAGGTCGCCGGGGATGCCGGGGTCGGCCGAGGTGGTCCACCCCGCCGTCAGCTGTCCGCTCCGAATTGCAGCGAACATCGTTGCGGCATCGGGAAATTCGCGCGGCTGAGCAAGCCGGCAGGAGCCGACCGTCGACGGTTCCTGATGTCCGGCGACCGTCCCGACAACGAGGCCATCGCAGTGGCGGGGCAGCGTGCTCAACTCCGCACTGACATCACTACCGCCCCACGCCTTGGCGGTGGGCCCACTGACCAGCAACACGGGCTTGTCTTCGGCGGCCGTCGTGTAGTCGCCCGCCACCACTCCTTCGGGCAGCGCAGCGATCATTGCGCGGTAGACGTCTTTGTCCGACATCGCCGTCGCGCCGGGCTGCAAAGCTTGCAACGTGCGGCCGGTGAGGGCGGGGACGACGGTGAATGCGCCGGAATCCAATTGGGGCTTCGGCTCGGCCGCCGCCGCGGCCCGCGCACCGAAACCGTATGACCGCAGGGCGGCGACGTAGACGCCGGCCAGCAGTGCCGAATCGGCGTCAGGCCGGGATCCGACCACGACTTCGGCGCTGGCACGACGGTCCGCGGTGCCGGGTGCGCAACCGGCCACAGCGAGTGCGGCGGCGAGCAGCGGCACCGCCAGCCTGCCGACCCTCACCCCCGGGCGACGGAAGTGTCTGGGGCATCCGTGGCCAGTGCCACCGCCCTGGCGACGGCTTCCCCGACCCGGGTGTCCAGCGGGCTCGGGACGATCCGGTCGAGCGCCAGATCGTCGCTGGCGACGGAGAAGATCGCCTCGGCCGCGGCGACCATCATCTTTTCGGTGATGCGGCGCGCGCCGGCTTCCAGCGCACCGCGGAACACCCCGGGGAAGGCAAGCACGTTGTTGATCTGATTCGGGAAATCGCTACGGCCGGTGGCCACCACCGCCGCGTATCTGGCCGCGATATGCGGGTGGATCTCCGGGTCCGGGTTGGACAGCGCGAACACGATCCCGCCGGGCGCCATGGTGGCGATCATCTCTTCGGGAACCACGCCCCCCGACAATCCCAGAAACACGTCGGCGCCCCGGATGGCTTCGGCGAGGCTGCCGGTCAGGCCGGCCGGGTTGGTGCGCCGCGCCAGAGCCACCTTGACGTCGTTCATGTCGTCGCGACCGGTGTGCAGAACCCCACGCGAGTCGAGCACGGTGATATCCGAAACACCCATCACCATAAGGAGATTGGTGCACGCGACGCCGGCCGCACCGGCTCCGGACACCACCACCTTCAGCGAGCCCATGTCGCGACCGAGCACCTTGCTGGCCCCCATGAGCGCGGACAGCACCACGATCGCCGTGCCGTGCTGGTCGTCGTGCATCACCGGGCAGTCCAGCGCCTCGATGAGACGACGCTCGATCTCGAAACAGCGCGGCGCCGAAATGTCCTCCAGGTTGACTGCGCCGAACGTCGGGCGCAGGCGCACCAGTGTTTCCACGATCGCGTCGGGATCCTTGGTGTCCAGCACGATGGGGATGGCGTTCAGCCCGCCGTACGCCTGAAACAGGGCGCACTTGCCCTCCATGACCGGCAGCGACGCCGACGGCCCGATGTCGCCCAGGCCCAGTACCGCGCTGCCGTCGCTGACCACGGCCACCAGCCGGTTCGCCCAGGTGTACCGGGCGGCCTGGGTCTGGTCGGCGGCGATCGCACGGCTGACCTGTGCCACGCCGGGGGTGTAAGCGATCGACAGAGCGCGCTGGGTGTCCAGCGGGGATGTCAGGCCTACGGAAAGCTTGCCGCCTACGTGTGCCTCGAAGATCTCCGCGTCGGTGATCACGCCGTTCCCGGCTTGCGTCTGTATCGATTCAAGCAACTCGGACACGCGCTTCAGCGTACTGACTACCCATTAGTAGCCCTAATTGGTGAGGTGGGTCATACCACCGCCCCGCCGTCGCTAGATCAGCTTCAGCTCGGTGACCGCGCTGCGCTCGTCGACCAGCTCGGCGGTGGTCTTGTCGATGCGGCCGCGGGAGAACTCGTCGATCTCCAGCCCCTGCACGATCGACCAGTCGCCGTCCTTGGTGGTCACCGGGAACGACGACACGATGCCCTCCGGCACGCCGTAGGAGCCGTCGCTGTAGACCGCCATCGAGACCCAGTCCCCCTCCGGGCTGCCCAGCAGCCAGGACCGGGCGGCGTCGACGGTGGCCGAGGCGGCCGACGCCGCCGAGGAGGCGCCGCGCGCGTCGATGATCGCCGCGCCGCGCTTGGCGACCGTCGGGATGAAGTCGTTCTCGATCCAGTTCTGGTCGTTGACCACCTCGGCGGCGTTCTTGCCGCCGACCTCGGCGTGGAAGATGTCGGGGTACTGGGTGGCCGAGTGGTTGCCCCAGATGGTCACCTTCTTGATGTCGGTGACCGCCGCGCCGGTCTTCTTGGCCAGCTGCGAGATCGCCCGGTTGTGGTCCAGGCGGGTCAGCGCGGAGAACCGCTCCTTCGGGATGTCCGGGGCGTTGCTCAGCGCGATCAGCGCGTTGGTGTTGGCCGGGTTGCCGGTCACGCCGATGCGGACGTCGTCGGCGGCGACCGAGTTCAGCGCCTTGCCCTGCGCGGTGAAGATGGCGCCGTTGGCCTCCAGCAGGTCGCTGCGCTCCATGCCCGGGCCGCGCGGCCGCGCCCCGACCAGCAGCGCGAGGTTCACACCGTCGAAGATCTTGTTCGCGTCCGCGCCGATCTGGACACCGGACAGCAACGGGAATGCGCAGTCGTCCAGCTCCATCACGACGCCCTCGAGCGCCTTGAGGGCGGGCTCGATCTCCAGGAGACGCAGCTCGATCGGGCGGTCGGGGCCCAGCAGCGAGCCACTCGCCAGGCGGAACAACAGGCTGTAGCCGATCTGGCCGGCGGCGCCGGTGACGGCGACCTTGAGAGGACTTGCGCTCACGTCGATGTACTCCTTGTGGAGATGTTCGTGCAGGTTCGGGTTTCGGCTCGAAACTAGCGCACTCTTGTCGGCCGCCGATGTCCGGTCCGCTACCAGGGCTTTCCCGATACCAGATCGTCGCGTTTCGATCAGCCGGAACGCGTACCATTGACCACCGCCCGGTGGGAGCTGCGCACGGTGGGAGGTGGATGTGTTCCAAGGATTTGACGCATTGCCCGAAGCGCTTCGGCCCCTTGCGCACGAACCGCACCCCAAGCCGGACCCGGCCCCCGAACCGCCCAAGGAGACGCTGGTTGACTGCGCCGTCTACGCCGACGGCGAGCGGTTGCCGGGCAAGCTCGGGTACGCGGCCGCCCTGGACAAGGTGCACGAGATCGAAACGTCGGGGCACGACGCCTTCGTGTGGGTCGGCTTGCGTGAACCCAATCAGTCCGAGATGCAGGAAGTGGCCGACGTGTTCGGGCTGCACCCGCTGGCCGTGGAAGACGCGGTGTGCGCGCATCAACGGCCCAAGGTGGAGCGCTACGACGACACTTTGTTTCTGGTGCTCAAGACCGTCAACTACGTGCCCCACGAATCGGTGGTGCTGGCCCGCGAGATCGTCGAGACCGGAGAGATCATGGTCTTCGTCGGCAGGGATTTCGTGGTCACGGTGCGGCACGGCGAACACGGCGGACTGTCGGACGTGCGCAAGCGGATGGACAGCGACCCGGAGCAGATGCGGCTGGGCCCCTACGCGGTGATGCACGCGGTCGCCGACCATGTGGTGGACCACTATCTCGAGGTGAGCAGCCTGATGCTGTCCGACATCGACGGCATCGAGGGGCTGGCGTTCGCGCCGGGCAGCAAGATCGACGTCGAACCGATCTATCTGCTCAAGCGCGAGGTGGTCGAACTGCGCCGGTGCGTCAATCCGCTGTCGACGGCGTTCCATCGCATCCAGATGGACAACAAGGACGTGATCTCCAAAGAGGTGCGGCGCTATCTGCGCGACGTCGCCGACCACCACTCCGAGGCCGCCGACCAGATCGCCAGCTACGACGACACGCTCAATTCGCTGATCCAGGCGGCACTCGCTCGGGTCGGCATGCAGCAGAACAACGACATGCGCAAGATGGCGGCCTGGGCCGGTATCTTGGCGGTTCCCACCATGGTCGCCGCCATCTACGGGATGAACTTCCACTTCATGCCCGAGCTGAATTGGACGTGGGGCTACCCGGCGATCATGGCCGTGATGGCCGTCGCCTGCGTCGGACTGTATTTCCAGTTCCGCCGCAACAACTGGCTGTAACGGTTTGTCGGCGAGCAGACACAAAAGCGCCCGAATCGTCGGCGTGTCGCGGACTTTTGCGTCTGCTGGTCCGTCATCAGCGGGGTTGTGCCGCTGGGCGTTTCGGATCCAGCACGTCGACGCCGTCGTTCTCCCACGCCTGGCGCATCGCCGCGGCGCCCTTGAGCCGCACCCACGCCGCTTCGGTCGCGGTGATGGGAGTCGCCGACAGGAACTGCACCGGGTCGCGGGGCGGGTCCAGCGGCAGATCGCCAATCCCGCTGCGGCCCAACAGGACAGCGGTGAACGGCACGCGCGAAGAAGGGGACGCCCAGATCGGCGAGCCGAGATCGATCAGCGCGTCGGCGCCCAGCACCACACCGTCGACGGCCGGCGTCGCCGCCAGGATCGCCATGCTGCGCGCAACGCCGGTCACCGGACCGGGATCGCGCAACTGCAGCACGATTTCGGCGCGCGGACCGCGCAAGGGATCGGCGATGTCGAGCGTCGGTTCGGTCATCGGGTGGCGCGAGCATCCGAGCGTGACGTAGTGCACCGTGTGGTCCGGCTCGCGGAAACGCAACACCTCGATGGTCTCGGTGCCCAGAAACGTCACGCTCGCCGCATCGGGCGCGACGTCGGTGAAGTAAGCCCGCAGGTGTGCGCGCACCTGATCCGACGTCACGGTGACTCCGACGGCGCGATCGTCAGGTTGACACCGGAATCCGCATCGAAGACCACCAGCTTGGCGGGGTCGAACGCCAGCTCGATCGGTTGTCCGATGGCCGCCTTCGATTCTGCGGGAACCCTTGCCACGAACTGGTTTTCATGGGCGTTCGACTCGGCGGCCAGGTCGTCCAACTGAGCCGAGTGCGCGGCCCACGCCGCGGTGGAGAAGTAGACGTACTTGTCAGCGCCCAGCGACTCGACCAAGTCGACCTTCACCTGGAAGGTCAGCGCCCTGATGCGCTGGTAGCCGTCGATCAGCGCGGCGTCGGACAGATGCTCGGGGCGCACGCCGACGATGACGTTCGCGGGTTCCGGATGCCGGCCGATCACCTCTTGGATTTCCGGGGCCAGCATCACCTCGCCAAACGGCAGCTTGAGTCCAACGGGCGTCAGCGTGGCGGGAAAGAAATTCATCGCCGGCGAGCCGATGAAGCCGGCGACGAACAGGTTGGCGGGCTGCTCGTACAGCTCGTCCGGTGTGCCGATCTGTTGCGCGACACCGGAATGCATCACCACCACGCGGTCGCCCAGCGTCATGGCCTCGGTCTGGTCGTGCGTGACGTAGACCGTCGTGGTGCCCAGCCGCTTCTGCAGCCTGGCGATCTCGCCACGCATCTGAACCCGCAGTTTCGCGTCCAGGTTGGACAGCGGCTCGTCCATCAGGAACGCCTTGGGATGGCGCACGATGGCGCGACCCATCGCCACCCGCTGTCGCTGACCGCCCGACAACTGCGAGGGCTTGCGGTCCAGAAGATCGGTCAGGTCAAGGGTTTTGGCGGTCTCTTCGACCTTCTGGGCGATCTCGGACTTCTTCATCTTGGCCAGCGTCAGGGGAAAGGCGATGTTCTGCCGCACCGTCATGTGCGGATACAGCGCATAGGACTGGAACACCATCGCGATGTCGCGGTCTTTGGGCGCCTTCTCGTTCACCCGTTCGCCGCCGATGCGCAGCTCGCCGGACGAGATGTCCTCCAGCCCCGCAATCATGTTCAGCGTCGTGGTCTTGCCGCAGCCGGAAGGGCCCACCAGGATCAGGAATTCGCCGTCGGCGATGGTGAGGTTCAGGTCATGCACCGCCGTGGCGCCGTCGGGGTAACTCTTGCTGACGTGATCCAGCGCAATCTCGGCCATCGAGTTATCCCTTCACCGCGCCGGAGGTCAACCCGGCGACGATTCGTCGTTGGAAGATTAGAACAAACACGATGATGGGAACCGTGATCACGACGGCACCCGCCGCGATCGAGCCGGTCGGCTCCTCGAACTGGGAACTGCCGCTGAAGTTCACGATCGCCACCGGTGCGGTGATGGCCGCTTTGGTGGCCGTCAGCGTCAACGCCAGCAGCAGATCGTTCCAGGCGAAGATGAATACCAGGATCGCCGCCGTCACCACGCCGGGCGCCGCCAGCGGCACGATCACCTTGCGGAACGCCTGAGCCGGCGTCGCGCCGTCCATTTTCGCCGCCTTCTCCAGATCCCAAGGGATCTCCCGGAAGAAGGCCGACAGCGTGTAGATCGCCAGCGGCAGCGCGAAGGTGATGTACGGCAGGATCAGGCCGGGCCAGGTATCGAACAAGCCGATGAATCGTTCGATGTTGAACAGCGGTGTCACCAGCGAGATCGCTGGGAACATGGTGATCAGCAGGGTGGTCCCCACCAGCAACCGTTTGCCCGGAAAGCGCAGCCGGGCAATGGCATACGCCGCCATCGCACCGAGCACCACCGCGATCACGGTGGTGATCAACCCGATTCCCACGGAGTTGATCAGCGCCGAGCTGAAGAAGTCGCCGCGAAAGATGCCGCGATAGTTGTCCAAGGATGCCGATGACGGAATCAGCTTGCCGTCCTTGACCGTTGAGCTCGGTTTCAACGACAGGCTGAAGATCCACAGCACCGGAACGAGCGCGTACACCGCCACCAGGGTGTCGATGACGGCCCAGATGGCGGTGCGCCGGGCACCCGCCCCGTTAGCTGCCATCGACGTCGCCCCCGGGCGCCGCCGCGCCGAACATCTTGATGTACACCCACGCGATCAGACCGGCACACAGGAAGATCAGCACGCTGATGGCAGAGCCGAGGCCGACATTGAAGCCCTTGAACAGGTTGTCGTAGCCGAGCATCGACACCGATCCGGTGTTGTTGGCGCCGTTGGTGATCACGTAGATGTTGTCGAAGATGCGAAACGCGTCCAGGGTCCGGAACAACAGGGCGACCACCACAGCCGGTTTGATGATGGGCAGCGTGACTCCGGTGAGCCGCCGCCACGCGCCGGCCCCGTCGACTTGGGCGGCTTTCAGTAGATCTTCTGGGACCAGTGCCAGGCCGGCCAGCAACAGCAGCGACATGAACGGCGTGGTTTTCCAGACCTCGGCGAGGACGACGATCGCCAGCGACGGGATCTGATCGGTCAGCGGCGCACTGCCCTGCGGCAACAGGTTCGCCAGATAACCGGTGCCCGGCGTCCACGCGTAATACCAGCTGTAGGACGCGACCACGGTGACGATGCCGTACGGGATCAGGACCGCGGTGCGCACCAGGCCTTTGCCGACCACGGAGCGGTGCATGACGAGCGCCAGCGCCAGGCCCAGGACGAACTCCAGGGACACCGAAACCACCGTGATGCCCAGGGTCACCGCCAGCGCGGTCCACCAGTACCGGTCGGTCAGGATCGTCACGTAGTTGTTCAGGCCGACGAACGCGGTGTCATTGGGGACGGCAAGGTTGTTGCGCTGCAGGCTCAACCACACGGCGTAGCCGATCGGATACGCCGTCACCACCAGCATCAGGATCGCCGCCGGTGCGACCAGAAGGAGTGCCAGCCGCTGTTCGGGCGGCCTGCCGCGCAGTCGTGGCATCGCGGAAGGCGTTCGCGCGGCGCCGGTTTCGGGGACAGCGCGCGTCACGGAAGCAATCCTTTTCCGTCGATCGCCTTCTGCACCTGGGTGCTGAGCTCGTCGGCGGTCCGCTCGGGGTCGATCTGGGCGATCGGGCTCAGCGTCGCGGCGAGCCGGATGGCCACACCCTGGTACACCGGCGTCGCCGGGCGCACCGCGGCATCGGTGAGCTGCCGGCGAATGATGGTGTACATCGGGTACTTGCTCTGGAATTGCGGATCGGAATACAGCGACGTGCGCACCGGCGGCAGGCCGCCTTCGATCGATACGTACTTCTGGTGCGCCAGATTACGCAGGCAGCGAATGGCTTCGAATGCTTCGGCACGGTGACGGGTGGTGCTCGCCACCGCCAAATTGGCCCCGCCGATGGTCACCTTGGCCGGACGGCCCGGCGCCACACCGGGATACGGCGCGAAGCCGAACACCTGCTGGCTGGCTTGATAGGCAATCCGGAACTGCTGGTCGTTGGGCACGAACGTGCCGGCGGCGTTGAGGCTGCCGGCCAGCTCCGGATTCCGGTTGAGCGGCAGGAAGGGCACCCCGCCCTTCACCGCGTTCTCCAGCATGGACGCCAGCGCGTATGGCCAGTTGACGGCGAGCGCGGCCCGACCTTGCTCGACCGCCAACCGCGCGGTGCTCTCGTCGGTCCGGCTGATCGACGGATCGGCGCCGGGCGCGACGGCCACCGACTTGAGGATGCGCAGCGCGTTGACGGTGGCGGCCCGGTGCACCGGCGTGTCGGTGAGCGTGACGCGGCGCCCGTCCTCGGAGAGCACCTGGCCGCCCCCGCTGACCAACAGCGAGTTGAACCAGACGACAAGACCTTCGCCCTCGTTGGCCTGCACGCCGATCCAGCTGGGCTGCCCCGCGTCGTGCAATCTGGTGGCCTCGGCCACCATGTCGTCCCAGGTTCGCGGCGGCTGAGACACCAAATCGGGCCGATACCAGAGCAATTCGGTGTTGGTGGTGACGGGGGCTCCGAACAGCTTGCCTTGCCAGCGCGCAGTCGACAAAGGCCCCGGCAACGTGTCCGCCGTCGCGTCGGCCTCGGCTCGCCCTGCTGGATCGTCGGACAACGGCACCGCCCAACCGGCCTCGGCGAACTCGGCCGTCCACACCACGTCCAGCGACATCACGTCGAGCGTGCGGTCGTGTCCGGTCAGCCGGCGGGCCAGCTGCAAACGCTGCTCGCCGGGGGCCCGGGGCAGGCTGATCTGCTGGATGGCGAAGCGGCCAGTGAATTGTTTCGTACAGTCCTGGGCCACCGCGGTGAACGTCGCACCGTCGGCGGCCGTCGTGTAGAAGCTGATGACCAGCCCGTGGCCCCCGGAACCGCACGCCGCCAGCCCCCCGGCGATGATCGCCGTCGCGAGCGCGATTGCGCCCGTCCGGCGCACGCGCCCGCGCCGACTCACCACTGCTTCACACCTCTCGCGCGCGCCTCAGATCGCCAAGCGCGCCAACAGGTCCCGCGCCTTCTCTGCGTTTTGCGGATCACAGAGCACGTCGTACCGCCCGGCTACCAACTGCATGGTCGAGCTGAAATCCCTTGTGCCGCGGGCCATCGAATAGGGAACAGCGGAAGTGATCAGCCCGAAGAAGACACCGGCGACCAGACCCGTGGCCAGCGCCCCCCACGGGTTCGGGCTGAAGAAGCCCAGCACGAGGCCGATGAACAACCCCAGCCACGCTCCGCTGAGCACGCCGCCGCCGAGCACCTTCGGCCACGTCAGCCTGCCGGTGACCCGCTCCACCTGCATCAGGTCGACGCCGACAATGGTCACCTGCTGCACCGGGAACTGCTGGTCCGACAGGTAGTCGACGGCGCGCTGCGCCTCGGCGTAGGTGGGATAGGACCCGACCGGCCAGCCCCGCGGCGGCGTCGGCAGTCCCGGCGTCCCACGGCGCCCCGCCGCGCCCGGAGGCGTAGCGCCGGGAACCTGCCCCGGCTGGAAAGGATTAGTCATCGCCGCTCATTGTCCTCCGCGTCGGCCGTGGTTTCATCTCAAGCCTGTCCACCCTATCCACCGACGTTTCGTCACCTGCGAAAACATGCTGCGTCCCGCGTTGCAAAGTCGGGCCCCGGCCGCGACGAGCCGGGATTTCGCTGCTGCCGGCCCCGAAATGTCGGTGTGCCCGTCGGCGATTCGCGGCGGCAACCGCCACCTGCGCATGGGCTAGGTTGAACACCATGACAGCACCCGGGCGCGGCTTCGGCGAGGGTGGCCACGACGACAAGGCCGACTCGCCCGCCGGCGGCGCGGCCGGCGAGCAGCCGGACGCGACCGCGCCCTGGCATCCGCCCGCCGCGCCGCCGCCCGAATCCGCGCCGCCGTACCCGCCGCCAAACCCCGAACACGTATCCGGCTATCCACCGCCGTACCCGCCGCCCGTTGCTCCGCCGCCCGGGTACGAGCAGCCGCCGGGCTATGGCGCACCGGCCTATCCGCCGCCGCCTCCGCCCTATGGCGGCCCGCCCACCTACGGGCCGCCCGCTTATTCGGGCGGCTTCTACCCGACGCCGGATTATCAGGGCGGCTACTACCCGACGCCCGATTATCACGGTGGCTATGGATCTGTCCCGCCCCAGAAGCCTGGGACGAACGCGCTGGCGATCGCCTCTCTCATCTCTTCGTTCACCGGCCTGTTGTGCTGCGTCGGGTCGATCGTGGCCATCGTGCTCGGTGCGATCGCCGTGAGACAGATCAAGCGAACCCGGCAGGACGGCTTCGGCCTGGCGGTTGCCGGCATCGTCATCGGAATCGCCACGCTGGGCGTGACTTTGGTGTTTTTGCTCTTCGCGATGCACACGCGTTAGCGCATCAGACCCAGCTCGGCCGCAGCGGGGTTGTCTGTCACCGGGCCGACGGCTGCCTAGGCTTTACTTCCATGGGATCGGTCAGCAGGGTGTACGTCGCGCGGCTGGCGCGGATGTTGGTGTTGGGTCCGCTCGGCGAATCCGTCGGCCGAGTGCGTGATGTCGTGATCAGCATCAGCATCGTTCGCCAGCAACCGCGGGTGCTCGGACTGGTCGTCGACCTCGCGACGCGGCGCAGCATCTTCATCCCGATTTTGCGCGTCGCCTCCATCGAGCCCAACGCCGTGACGCTGAGCACCGGCAATGTGTCGTTGCGTCATTTCGTTCAACGGCCCGGGGAGGTGCTCGCGATCGGCCAGGTGCTCGACACCGTCGTCAAGGTCAACGACCCCGAATTGCCCGAGTTGGCCGGCCTGGACGTGGTGGTCACCGACCTGGGCATCGAGCAGATCCGAACGCGCGACTGGATGGTGAGCCGGGTCGCCGTGCGCAGCCAGCGCCGGCTGGGACGGCGGGGCCCCGTCCACGTCGTCGACTGGCACAGCGTGCAGGGGTTGACGCCCTCGGCCCTGGCGCTGCCCGGCCAAGGCGTGGCGCAACTGCTGGACCAGTTCGAGGGCCGCAAACCGGTCGACGTGGCCGACGCCATCCGCGGGCTGCCGGCCAAGCGTCGCTACGAGGTGCTCAAGGCGCTCAACGACGACCGGCTGGCCGACATCCTGCAGGAACTGCCCGAGCTGGACCAGGCCGAGGTGCTCTCGCAGCTGGGCACCGAGCGATCCGCCGACGTGCTCGAGGAGATGGACCCCGACGACGCCGCCGACCTGCTCGGCGTGCTGAATCCGACCGATGCGGAAATGCTGCTGACCCGCATGGATCCCGGGGATTCGGCCTCGGTGCGCCGCCTGCTCACCCACTCGCCCGATACCGCGGGCGGATTGATGACCTCGGACCCGGTGGTGCTGACGGCGGACACGGCCGTCGCCGAGGCGCTGGCCCGCGTCCGCGATCCGGATCTCAGCATCGCGCTGTCGTCCATGGTGTTCGTGGTGCGGCCGCCCACGGCGACGCCCACCGGGCGCTACCTGGGTTGTGTGACGCTGCAGCGACTGCTGCGGGAGGCACCCGGCGAATTGGTCGGTGGGATCGTCGACAGCGACCTGCTCACCTTGACGCCGGAGACGCCGCTCGTCTCGGTGACCCGCTACCTCGCCGCGTACAACCTGGTGTGCGGACCCGTCGTCGACGACCAGAACCATCTGTTGGGAGCGGTCACCGTCGACGACCTGCTCGATCACCTGCTGCCGCACGATTGGCGGGTGGATATGCAGGAACTCGACACCGCCGGCCGGCTCGAAGGACTGGGAGGACCCGCGTGAGCAAGTCCACGACACCACGGGGGCTGTACACGCCCCGGACGTCGCGCAGGTACTCGCCGCGGCTGGATCCCGATACCGTCGGGCAGTTCACCGAGTCGATCGCACGCTTCTTCGGCACCGGCCGCTACCTACTGCTACAGACGGTCGTGGTCTTCGTGTGGATCGCGCTGAACCTGTTCGCCGTGGGACTGCGCTGGGACCCGTATCCGTTCATCTTGCTGAACCTGGCCTTCTCCACGCAGGCCGCCTACGCGGCGCCCCTGATCCTGCTGGCCCAGAACCGCCAGGAGAACAGGGACCGCGTCGCACTGGAAGACGATCGCCGCCGGGCCGCGCAAACCAAGGCCGACACCGAGTACTTGGCCCGCGAACTAGCCGCCGTGCGACTGGCAGTCGGCGAGGTGGTGACGCGTGAATACCTGCGCCACGAGCTCGAGGATTTGCGCGAGATGTTGGCTGGATTGCAGCCGGAAAGCGCAGCTGGCGACACGATTTCGGACGGCGACGCCCTCGAGCGAACGACTAAGAAATCCAGGTGAGAACCATTTCGACCATTGCGCCACTCGTGTCACAAGAGTTATGTATGGTGATCTGGTTCACCGAGCTAACAGAAAGTTGACCCAGCTCACACATCTAGGACGGTCGAGTGCGCATAGGGGGAAGCCGGGGTGAAAGCCCCGCCGCCGCGTCTCTGCGGCAGCGAGCACTTCGGAACACGCGCAAGCCGATTTTCGGCGTGGCAATGATTGCTCCATTGGTCTTCGCGGGGGCGGTCAGCGCAGCGGCTCCCTCCCTTCCGGTGCGAATGCCGCCGCGGCATGCCGCCGTCACCCCGGTGGCCGCGGTCTCCCCGACCTTCCCCGATCTCACCGGGCCCGCCGTCGTCGCGATGGACCGGGGCCCCACCGCCTTTCACGTCGCCGGGCCCGCGTTGTCCGCTCCGCCGCCGGCGATGATCGTGAATGCGCGTGGCGCACTGGGCATTCCGAGCATCGCGCTCGCCGCCTACCGCAATGCGGAACAGAAGATGGCCGTCGCCGCGCCGGGCTGCGGCGTCAGCTGGAACCTGTTGGCCGGAATCGGGCGCATCGAGTCGGGCCACGCGGGCGGCGGTGCGGTCGACTCACGCGGCACCGCGATCACCCCGATTTACGGTCCGTCCCTGGACGGTTCGCTGCCCGGCAACGAGACCATCATCCAGAGCAGCGCGGGCAACCGCGTCACCTACGCCCGCGCGATGGGGCCGATGCAGTTCCTGCCGGGGACGTGGGCGCGCTACGCCTCCGACGGCAAGGGCGACGGCGTGGCGGATCCACAGAACATCTTCGACTCCACCCTGGCGGCCGCCCGATACTTGTGCAGCGGCGGACTCAACCTGCGTGAGCAGTCGCAAGTGCTGACCGCGATCCTGCGCTACAACAACTCGATGCCCTACGCGCAGAACGTATTGGGCTGGGCGGCGGCCTACGCCACCGGCGTCGTGCCCGTCGACCTGCCGCCGATGACCGGGCCGCCGCCGCCGCTGGGCGACGCGCACCTCGAGCACGCCGAAGGGCTCGGCCCCAACCTGCCGATGAACATCAACGGCCTGCCGCTCGACGACCCGCTGGCCCGCATTCCGCTGATCGACTTGAGCAGCCCGGGGCTCCCCGGTTCCCAGCCGACGTTCCCGTGGATGACGCCCGCGCCTGCGCAGGCGCCCGCCCGGGTTCCCGGTTGCACGGTGATCTGCATCGGTTCGCAGGGCACGCCACCCACGGGTCCGGCGCAGCCGTTCGCACCTCCACAGCCATTCGGTGCCCCGCCACCAGCGGCGCCGGCGCCGTTCGGCGCCCCGCCCCCTGCGCCGCCGCCGATCGCGCCCCCGGCGCCGCCGCCGTTCGGCGCACCACCCCCGGATGCCGGCCCACCGCCGGCGCCCCCGGTCGCGGCGTCAACGCCCCCAGCCGCCGCGCCCTCCCAGGCGGCGCAGGCGCCCAAGTCCGCCGGCCCGTCGGGCGCGGCGCCCGGCGTCCTCAAGCCGAAGCACCCGGGACCGGTTTCGGCCAGCTAACCAGCCCGTGGCGAAGGGTCGCCGCGAAACCGGATCGTCGCGCACGCCTACACTCGGCGGTGATGTCCCGCCATGACTCTTCCGATTCAGCAGCCGACCTGAGCGCGGCGATCCGCACCGCCCTGGGCAAGGTGATCGACCCCGAACTGCGGCGTCCGATCACCGAACTCGGCATGGTCAAGAGCATCGACACCGAGCCAGACGGCGCGGTGCATGTCGCGATCTACCTGACCACCGCCAGCTGTCCGAAGAAGACCGAGATCAGCGACCGCGTCAGCCAGGCGGTCGCCGACGTCCCGGGCACCGGCGCGGTCAAAGTCACCCTGGACGTGATGAACGACGAGCAGCGCACCGAGTTGCGCAAGCAGTTGCGCGGCGATGCCCGCGAGCCGGTTATCCCGTTCGCCCAACCGAATTCGCTGACCCGGGTCTACGCCGTCGCGTCCGGGAAGGGCGGGGTCGGCAAGTCCACCGTCACGGTCAATCTGGCGGCGGCGATGGCGGCCCGCGGCCTGTCGGTCGGGGTGCTGGACGCCGATATCCACGGCCACTCCATCCCCCGGATGATGGGCACCACCGACCGGCCCACCCAGGTCGAGTCGATGATCCTGCCGCCCATCGCGCACGAGGTGCGGGTCATCTCCATCGCTCAGTTCACCGAGGGCAACACCCCGGTGGTGTGGCGCGGGCCGATGCTGCACCGCGCGCTGCAGCAGTTCCTGGCCGACGTCTACTGGGGCGATCTCGACGTGCTGCTGCTCGACCTGCCGCCGGGGACCGGGGACATCGCCATCTCGGTGGCGCAGCTGATCCCGAACGCCGAGATCCTGGTGGTGACGACGCCGCAGCTGGCCGCCGCCGAGGTGGCCGAGCGGGCCGGCAGCATCGCGCTGCAGACCCGGCAGCGCGTCGTCGGCGTCGTGGAGAACATGTCCGGGCTCACCCTGCCCGACGGCTCCACGCTGCAGGTGTTCGGTGAGGGCGGAGGCCGGCAGGTGGCCGAGCGGCTCTCCCGGGCGGTCGGCGCCGACGTGCCGCTGCTGGGGCAGATCCCGCTGGATCCCGAGCTGGTGGCCGCGGGCGATTCCGGCACGCCGCTGGTGCTCAGCGCACCCGATTCGCCGGTCGGCAAGGCGCTGCGCGGAGTGGCCGACAGCTTGTCGTCGCGCAAGCGCGGGCTCGCCGGCGTATCGCTGGGGCTCGACCCGACGCGGCGCTGAGGCTCTGACGACGCCCGCGGCGCGCGGTGGCGCTCAGGTCGCGTCGGCGTCGAATGGCGTGTGACCGCTGGGCCGCTGTTCGGCCGCCATCGCCTGGCCGTTCGCCGCGGCGGAGTCCGACGGCGCGATGTGCGGCGGCGCGCCGTTGACCGGTTTGTCGAAGCTGCCGGTCAGGAAGGAGTCGTCGCCGTCGAGCAGATGCTTGGTCAGCGCCGCACGCGGCGTCATGCCTCGTAGCTTCTGCAGTTCGCTGAGCGGAACGCGCAGCTCGTCGAACTCCGGGCCGAGGTCCTCGCGCAGCTGATTGGTCACGCCGCTGAGGTAGTCACGCGCCTGACGCAAGGCGTTCGACGTCCACCGGATGGCGCCCGGCAGCCGCTCCGGCCCAAGGACCACCAGCCCGACCACGACGAGGACGAGCATGTGCTCCCAGCTCAGGCTGCCGAACATCAGCTGCCGTCAGGGTCTGGTTTGACGGTCAGCGTGACGTGCCGGCCGTCGCGGACGACCTCGATCGGGGAATCCTGGCCGATGGTCAACTGCCGCACGGCGACGACGAACTCGTCGGCGTCGGCCACCTTGCGGTTACCGACCTTGACGACGACGTCGTTCTCCAGGATTCCGCCCTTTTGCGCGGGGCTGCCGGCCTTCACGTTCGCCACCTGGGCGCCGGAGGCGATCGCGTTGCTCACCGACCGGGTGCTGACCCCCAGCGTGGGGTGCACGATCTTGCCATCCTTGATCAGCGTCTCGGCGACCTGCTTGGCCTCGTTGATCGGGATCGCGAATCCCAGCCCACTTGCGCTGTCGGACAACGACTTACCCGCGGTATCGATGCCGATCACCTGCGAATCCATGTCGATCAACGGACCGCCGGAGTTGCCATGGTTGATCGACGCGTCGGTCTGCAGCGCGTCGATCACCGTGTCGGTGTCCGAGCCCTCCCCCGACAGCGGCACCGGTCGGTGCAGCGCGCTGATGATGCCGTGCGTCACGGTGCTGCGCAGGCCCAGCGGCGCACCCGCGGCCAGGACCTCGTCACCCACCCGCACCTTGTCGGAATCGCCGAGGCGCGCCACCGACAGATTGTCGACGTTGTCGACCTTGAGCACGGCCAGGTCGGTCTTGGGGTCGCGGCCGACCAGGTTCGCCGGCACCTCTTTGCCGTCGTTGAACACCACCGTCGTCTTGAACTGGCTCGGGTTGTTCGCCGCCTCGGAGATGACGTGGTTGTTGGTGACGATGTAGCCGCGGCCGTCGATGACCACGCCGGAGCCCTGCATGCCCTCCTGGTCGCTCTTGGATTCGATGGTCACCACGGAGCCCGCCGTCGCGGCGGCCACCTTGGCGAAGCGTCCGGCCGGGCCTTCTCCGTTGCCGTTCGTCGACAACGTCACCTTGGAGGTGGTGAACGCCTCGGCGACCTCGGCCGTCTTGCGACCGATCACGCCGCCGAGCATGCCGATGACCAACGCGATCAGCAGCAAGACCAACAGCGCGAGGTAGGACACCTTGCCGCCGAACAACACGTCGCGCACACCAAGTTTGCCGCCGTAGCCCAGCGCGGTCCCGGACCGCGAGGGCGCGACCGCCGGGGTGCCCAACGCCGCCGCGGCCCCCGGGTCTCGCCAGGGATCGTCGAGTTCTTCGGGCTCGGCACCGTCTTTCTCGGCGGCCAACGCGTTGGCGTCCACCGGATGGCGCTGCAGCGAGTCGGGGCTGCCGTCCGGACGGTGGAACGCCTCCTGCAGGACAGGGTCGGCCGGTCGGTCGCTCGGCCGGAATTCGGCCTGGTCACGGTACTTCTGCGGACGGACCCGTTCGGCCACGAACGACCCGCGTAGGCCGGCGGGACGACCGAACTCCCGGCTCGATGCGGGGTCGACCGGCGGACGCGAGATGGGGCGCGGCGCCAAGCGGCTACCGCTGTCTTTTGCTTGGTCGTAGCCTTGGTCGGAGGTCACGTTATCCCTTTGGATCCTCTACTTGAGCGCTCGAGACAGGCCTTTGCCAAGCGAAACCCGCGGCACCGGCGTTGTCCGTGTCCACCCTAGTATCCACGGCGCGCCGCCGGTCGGCATGAACCGCGTGTGGGGTGGGCTGGACGCTACCGGCGCTTGCGCCGCTCACGTCCGTCACGGTCGGCGAAGCGGTCGGTTGCCTGCGCGGAGGAGTCGTCGGGCGACTCATAGGGAATGTCGGCGAGCATGCCGAGCAGCGTGCTGGGGATGCGGATGGGGCACGAATCGCGCAGCGCAGCGCGCGCCCGGCTCTGGTCCTCGACCTCGCGCGCACACTGGGCGCACAACGACAGATGATGCGCGGCCCGCAGGTGCGCGTTCATCCGGAGCTCGCCGTCGACGAACGCCGCGATCGCTTCGACGGACAGGTGCTCGGTGGATCCGAACTGGCGCGGTGCCCCGATGGGCGCGTCGCTCTGGGAGGCGAACTGAGCGGGGAGCCAGGAAAACGCGCGACGGAACACATGTCCACGATCGGGCATCACCAACTCCTCGCCATTCATTTCTTAACGCCGCCTTATTCGAATGTAACGCGAGAGGGCGCGCGATGCCGAGGCCAAGACCGCAAAGCCGCTGAATAGCTGCCCGACCGTTAGGCGGGCGGTCGGCGATTACGCCGACTTGGCGCGCACGGCGTCGTGATCGGGATGCGCGGCCAGGTAGTCCCGCAGCGCCTGGCGGCCGCGGTGAATGCGGCTGCGGACCGTGCCCAGTTTGACGCCCAGCGTGGCACCGATCTCCTCGTAGGACAGACCCTCGATGTCACACAGCACGACGGCGGCACGAAATTCCGGCGGCAGCGAATCGAGCGCGGCCTGCAGGTCGGGGCCCAGCCGGGAATCGTGGTAGATCTGCTCGGGGTTCGGTTCGTCGGCGGGCACCCGCTCGTAATCCTCGGGCAGCGCCTCCATCCGGATGCGCGAGCGCCGGCGCACCATGTCGAGGAACAGGTTCGTGGTGATGCGGTGCAACCACCCTTCGAACGTTCCCGGCTGGTAGTTCTGCACCGACCGGAAGACCCGGATGAAGGTCTCCTGGGTGAGGTCCTCGGCGTCGTGCTGATTGCCGGAAAGCCGGTAGGCCAGCCGGTACACCCGGTCGGCGTGCTGGCGCACCAACTCGTCCCAGGACGGCATGGCCGCCTTGTCGCCAGTCGCGTCGAACACCGCAGTCCCTTGCAGCACGTCGGACGGCTCCACCCACTCGTCGGCGGGGAGCTCCTGCGCATGAGACATGCTGGACGGGCTGAGAAGCGTGGTGATGATCAAATCCTCCGAATCCGGCGTGCCGAACAATGGCACTTCGTCACTGGCGGCAACAGGTAGTTCCCATTCGGTATTCCCGGTCCAACGCCCTCCGCGATCCATAGGGCTACCGTCGCGTACCGGAGTATGTGCGGTATATGAACAATCTGAGCTGACCCTGAGAAACCGTATCGTTACCTGCGCTGTGCAGGAGATATCCATCGCGCAGTGACCTTAAACGCAGTTGGACAGTTGGGCGTGTCACCCCGATCTGATTCAGGCGCGCCTGTCGGACTGCGCGCCGAAGTGGAATACGCTGCCCGCATGGACGGCACCGACGCAGAAGCCCCCGGCCAGGCAGCGCCCAGCCGGGCCGAATCGCTCTTCGCGCACGCCGAAAGCTCGATATCGGAAGACGCGCTGTTGGCGGCCGCGCGGGAGCGGGCCGAGGACATCGGCGCCGGCGCGGTGACACCGGCGGTCGGCGCGCTGCTGAGCCTGCTCACCAAGCTGAGTGGCGGCAAGGCCGTCGCGGAGGTGGGCACCGGTGCCGGCGTCAGCGGGCTGTGGCTGTTGTCCGGCATGAGCGACGACGGCGTCTTGACGACGATCGACATCGAGCCCGAATACCTGCGGCTGGCCAAGCAGGCGTTCACCGAAGCCGGCGTCGGTCAATCGCGCACCCGGCTGATCGGTGGCCGCGCGCAGGAGGTGCTCACCCGGCTCGCCGACGAGTCCTACGACCTGGTGTTCATCGACGCCGACCCGATCGATCAGCCTGACTACGTCGTCGAGGGCGTGCGGCTGCTGCGCCCAGGCGGCGTGATCGTGGTGCACCGCGCCGCGCTGGGCGGCCGTGCGGGTGACCCGGCCGCCCGCGACGCCGAGGTGGTCGCGGTGCGGGAGGCGGCGCGGCTGATCGCCGAGGACGAGCGCCTCACCCCGGCGCTGGTGCCGCTCGGCGACGGCATCCTGGCCGCCGTCCGCGACTGATCCGGCCGACTCGGACCGCCCTATTTGCCGCTGACCACCCTTTTTGGGGTGCCCGCCACGCCTTTACGAAATCTTGACGCGTGTCTTCCTTGACCGACGACTGAACGTGCGTTTAATGTCCTGAACATGCGTTCAGCCGACTTGACGGCAGCCGCCCGGATCCGCGATGCGGCCATCGAGCAATTCGGCGAGCACGGGTTCGGCGTCGGGCTTCGCGCCATCGCCGAAGCTGCCGGCGTGAGTGCCGCGCTGGTGATCCACCACTTCGGCTCCAAGGACGGCCTGCGCAAGGCCTGCGAGGACTACATCGCCGAGACCATCCGCGGCACCAAGTCCGAGGCGCTGCAATCCAACGACCCGGCCACCTGGTTCGCCCAGATGGCCGAGATCGAGGAGTTCGCGCCACTGATGGCGTATCTGGTGCGCAGCATGCAGACCGGTGGAGAACTGGCGAACATGCTGTGGCGCAGGATGATCGACAACGCCGAGGAATACATGGAAGAGGGCGTGCGCGCCGGGACGATCAAGCCCAGCCGCGACCCGAAAGCGCGGGCCAGGTACCTGGCCATCACGGGCGGCGGCGGCTTTCTTCTCTACATCCAAATGCATGAAACGCCAACGGATCTGCGCGCAGTACTGCGCGATTACTCACGCGACATGATATTGCCCGCACTCGAGGTCTACACCGAGGGACTGCTGGCCGACCGGACCATGTACGACGCATTCCTGGCCGCTGAAGATCAAGGAGAATCCGATGCCAAGTGACACATCCATTCGTACTGCGCCCATCGAGATCCACGGTCTCACCAAGAGTTTCGGTGCGGTGCGGGCGCTGGACGGCCTGGACCTCACGGTGCAGGAAGGCGAAGTACACGGGTTCCTCGGCCCCAACGGCGCCGGGAAGTCGACGACCATTCGCATCCTGCTCGGCTTGGCGAAGGCCGACGGCGGCAGCGTGCGGCTGTTCGGCGGCGACCCATGGACCCAGGCCGTCGCCCTACACCGTCACATCGCCTACGTACCAGGCGATGTGACGCTATGGCCGTCGTTGACCGGCGGCGAAACCATCGACCTGCTGGCGCGCATGCGGGGCGGCATCGACAAGAAACGGCGCGCCGAGCTGATCGAACGCTTCGACCTGGACCCGCACAAGAAAGTCCGCACCTACTCCAAGGGCAACCGCCAGAAGGTCTCGCTGATCTCGGCGTTCTCGTCCCAGGCCAGGCTCCTGCTCCTGGATGAACCCAGCAGTGGGCTGGACCCCTTGATGGAGAACGTGTTTCAGCAGTGCGTGGCGCAGGCCCGCGACCGGGGTGCGACGGTGTTGTTGTCCAGCCACATCCTGGCCGAAACGGAAGCGTTGTGCGAACGGGTGACGATCATCCGCGCCGGCAAGACCATCGAAAGCGGTTCGCTGAGCTCCATGCGGCACCTGAGCCGCACCTCCATCAAGGCCGAAATGACCGGCGATCCAGGCGATCTCAGCCGGATCAAGGGTGTCGAGGACATCAGCGTCGAGGGCAACACGCTGCGCGCCCAGGTCGACAGCGAAAGCCTGGGCGAGCTTATCCGCGTGCTCGGCGATGCCGGGGTGCGCAGCCTGGTCAGCCAGCCGCCGACCCTCGAAGAGCTTTTCCTTCGCCACTACGACACATCGGACGGCGACGGTCGGCACGGCCGCGACGAGGCCAAGGTGTCGCTGTCATGAGCACCACTACGCTGGACCGGCCATTCGCGTCGGCATCGCCTGTGCCGCAGAAGAGTTCGAGTTTTTCCGGCACGCTCGCCATGTTGCGGCTCTATCTGCGGCGTGACCGGATCTCGATGCCGCTATGGGTGTTGCTGCTGTCGGTGCCGTTGGCGACGGTGTACGTCGGCAGCATCGCGAAAATCTACCCCACCACTTCCGCCCGCGCCGGGTTCCAGGCCTCCATCATGGCCAGCCCGGCCCAGCGCGCCCTCTACGGCCAGGTCTACAACGACAGCCTTGGCGCCGTGGGTATTTGGAAAGCCGGGATGTTTCACACGCTGATCGCGGTGGCCGTCATCCTGACAGTGATCCGGCACACCCGCGCCGACGAGGAGAACGGGCGGACGGAGCTGGTGGATTCGACCGCTATCGGCCGCTTCGCCGCCCTGAGCGCGGCGCTGCTGCTGTCGTTCGGAGCCTCGATTGCGACCGGCGCGATCGGTGCTGTCGGCCTGCTGAGCACCGACGTCCCGGCCGCCGGCTCGCTGGCATTCGGGGCCGCGCTGGCCTGCACCGGCCTGGTGTTCACCGCCGTCGCCGCGGTGGCCGCCCAGCTGTCGCCGAGCGCCCGGTTCGCCCGCGGGGCGGCCTTCTGCGTGCTGGGCGCCGCGTTCACCCTGCGTGCCGTTGGTGACGCCGGTGCCGGCACGCTGTCGTGGCTGTCTCCCCTCGGTTGGTCGCTTCAGGTCAAACCGTATGCCGGCGATCGCTGGTGGGTGCTGCTGCTGCACCTGGTGACGACGGCCGCGCTGACCGCCCTGGCGTATCGGCTGTTGGCCGGCCGCGACGTCGGCGCCGGGCTTGTCGCGGAACGCCCCGGCCCCGCCACCGCGGCGCCCGCGCTGGGCGACGCCTTCGGGCTGGCGTGGCGGCTCGACCGCGCCGCGCTGCTGCTGTGGACAGTGGGACTGTGCCTGTACGGCCTGCTGATCGGCAGCGTGGTGCACGGGATCGGCGACGAGCTGGGTGACAGTGGCGGGGCGCGCGACATCGTCGCACGGATGGGCGGCACCAGTGCTCTCGAGGAGGCGTTCATTGCCGTGGCGTTCGCGATGATGGGCATGGTGGCCGCCGCGTTCGCCGTCTCGCTCACCCTGCGACTTCACCAGGAGGAGTCGAGCCTGCGGGCCGAAACGGTGCTGGCCGGCGCGGTGTCGCGAACCCGTTGGCTGGCAAGCCATCTGGTGATTGCCCTAGCTGGCTCCGCGGTCGCGATACTGGCCAGCGGAATCACCGCCGGTGTCGTCTATGGCGTCGCGGTCGGCGACGTCGGCGCCGAACTGCCCACCGTCGTTGCAAGCGCGGCCGTCCAGCTGCCCGCGGTGTGGCTCTTGTCGGCCGTCACCGTCTGCGTGTTCGGCATTGCGCCACGCCTGACGCCGGTGGCCTGGGGTGTCCTGATCGTCTTCATCTCCCTATACCTGATCGGGTCGTTGGCCGGGTTCTCCCAGTGGTTGCTCGACGCGGAGCCCTTCGCGCACATACCGCGGATCGGCGCCGATTTCACCGTCGTACCCCTGCTCTGGCTGTCGGCCATCGACATAGGGCTGATGACGCTGGGGGCCATGGCTTTTCGACGCCGCGATCTACGCAACTAGGAGCATGATGAAAACCGGCATCCGTATAGCGGCGTCATCGGTGTGGGGCATCCTCTCGCTGGCCCTGATCCTGCTACTGCCAGCCGGCACGCTGCACTACTGGCAGGCGTGGCTCTTTGTCGCCGTGTTCACGGCTGCGACGCTGATCCCCACCGTTTACCTGGCCCGGACCAATCCCGCGGCCCTGCAACGCCGCATGCGCGCGGGTCCGCGGGCGGAACCCCGGAAGGCGCAGAAGTTCATCATCACCGGCTCGTTTCTCGGCCTTTTCGCGACGATGGTGTTCAGCGCTCTCGATCATCGGTTCGGCTGGTCGTCGGTGCCTCCCCTGGTGTCATTGCTCGGCGACGTGCTGGTGGCGGCGGGCCTCGGCATCGCCATGCTGGTGATCGCCCAAAACAGTTATGCCGCAGCCACAGTCACGGTGGAAGCCGGCCAGACGGTCGCTTCCCGGGGCCTCTATCAGTTCGTCCGCCACCCGATGTACGTCGGGAACGTGACCATGATGATCGGTATCCCCTTGGCGCTGGGCTCTTATTGGGGTTTGCTCTTCGTCCCCGCGGGCGCCCTGGTGCTGGCGCTGCGCATCCTCGACGAGGAAAAGCTGCTCGTCCGGGAACTACCCGGATACCGCGAATACGCGCGGCGCGTGCGCTACCGGCTGGTGCCCTACCTCTGGTAGCCGCCGGATCAGCCGCCGAAGGCGTTCGCGCGCTGCGCTACGCGCTGCAAATCAACGTCTTTCGCGCCCGGATCAAATCGCATCGCCGGTGCGTTAGATCCAGACGCCCTTGCCCACCGCGACCACACCGCCGGCGCTGATCGCGAAGCGCTCCCGGTCCCTTTCCAGATCCACACCCACCATCTCGCCCGGCCCCACGACGACGTTCTTGTCCAGGATCGCGTGGCGCACCACCGCGCCGCGGCCGACCCGGGCGCCGGGCATGATCACGCTGCCCTCCACGATCGCTCCGTCGTCGACCACCACGTTGGACGAGAGCACTGAGTTGCGCACCGAGGCCGCCGAGATGATGCTGCCCGCGCCCACCACCGACTCCTGCGCGGAACCGCCGTTGACGAACTTGGCCGGCGCCAGGTTCTCCGACTCGCCGCGGATCGGCCAGCGCTTGTTGTACAGGTTGAACACGGGATGCACCGACACCAGGTCCATGTGGGCGTCGTAGAACGCGTCCAGCGTTCCCACGTCCCGCCAGTAGGCGCGGTCACGATCGGTGGCGCCGGGCACCTCGTTGTCGCTGAAGTCGTACACCGCGGCCATCCCGTCGTCGACCAGTCGCGGGATGATGTCGCCGCCCATGTCGTGGTCGGAGTGGTCGTCGTCGGCGTCCGCGCGGATCGCGTCGATGAGCACCTTGGTGGTGAAGATGTAATTGCCCATCGATACGAACGTCTGCTCGGGGTCGTCCGGGGTCCCCGGCGGATCCAATGGCTTTTCGATGAAATTGCGGATGCGGCCCGACTCGTCGGAGTCGATGCAGCCGAACGCGGTCGCTTCGCTGCGCGGCACCCGGATGCCGGCCACCGTCGCGCCGGCGCCGCTGTCGATGTGGAACCGGACCATCTGCTCGGGGTCCATCCGGTACACGTGGTCGGCACCGAAAACCACGATGTAGTCGGGGTCTTCGTCATAGATCAGGTTCAGCGATTGGTAGATCGCATCGGCCGAGCCGGTGTACCAGCGCGGGCCGAGCCGCTGCTGCGCGGGCACGGGAGTGATGTACTCGCCGGCCAGACCGGACAACCGCCAGTTCTGCGAGATGTGACGGTCCAGTGAATGCGACTTGTACTGGGTGAGAACGCAGATACGCAGATACCGGGCATTGACGAGGTTGGACAGGACGAAGTCGATCAGTCGGTAGGCCCCGCCGAAGGGAACTGCGGGCTTGGCGCGGTCCGCCGTCAGCGGGTACAGCCGCTTGCCCTCACCGCCGGCCAGGACGATGCCCAGCACGTGTGGCGCTTCCCTCATGGTTTCAAACCTATCGGCCGTTGCGGAGGGCTGCCAGGGGGACGGGGTGATTGGCGACGTTCTGTGGGGCTGTCCGTCAAGGTATTTGGCTGCGCACACCGCGGAGAGCGCCCCACGGTGTGGCGAACCCGACTCGCGGCGGGCCCGGTCGCCGAACTACCGTTCGGGTATGCGGGTGGCCATGATGACGCGCGAGTACCCACCGGAGGTGTATGGCGGAGCGGGAGTACACGTCACCGAACTCGTCGCCCAGCTGCGCCGGCTCTGCGCGGTCGACGTGCACTGCATGGGAGCACCGCGTCCGGGCGTTCCGGGAGTGCACGTTTATGAGCCCGACGCGCGGCTGCGGGGCGCGAACCAGGCGGTGTCGACTCTGTCGGCCGACCTGATGATGGCCGATGCGGCGAAGGGGGCCAGCGTGGTGCATTCACACACCTGGTACACCGGCATGGCCGGGCATCTGGCCTCCCTTGTCTACGGCGTCCCGCACGTCTTGACCGCGCATTCGCTCGAGCCGCTGCGCCCGTGGAAGGCCGAGCAACTCGGTGGGGGTTACCGGATCTCGAGCTGGGTCGAGCAGACCGCGGTGCTGGCCGCGGACGCCGTCATCGCGGTCAGCGCCGCGATGCGCGAGGACGTTCTGCGTGTCTATCCCGCACTGGATCCCAGCGCCGTGCACGTCATCCGCAACGGCGTCGACACCGACGTCTGGTACCCGGCCGGGCCGGTTCGAACCGGATCGATGCTGAGTGAACTCGGCGTCGATCCGGCCCGGCCCATCGTGGTGTTCGTGGGCAGGATCACGCGACAGAAGGGACTGGCGCACCTGGTGGCGGCCGCCCACCGATTCAGCCCGGAGGCGCAGGTGGTGTTGTGCGCCGGCGCTCCCGATACCCCGGAGATCGCCGCCGAGATTCGCGACGCGGTGGCCGCCCTGGCCGCCGGCCGCACGGGGGTGTTCTGGATCCGGGAGATGCTGCCCATCGGGGATCTGCGCGAAATCCTCTCGGCGGCATCGGTTTTCGTGTGCCCTTCGGTGTACGAGCCGTTGGGCATCGTGAATCTGGAGGCGATGGCCTGCTCGACGGCGGTGGTGGCCTCCGATGTCGGTGGGATTCCGGAGGTGGTCGCCGACGGGGTCACCGGGACGCTGGTGCATTACGGTCCCGACGACCCGCGGGACTATCAGGCCGGATTGGCCGATGCGGTCAACGAGTTGATCGCCGACGAGGAGAAAGCGCAACGCTACGGCGAGGCAGGACGCCAGCGCTGCGTCGAAGAGTTCTCCTGGGCCCACGTCGCCGAGCAGACCGTGGAGATCTATCGGAAGGTGTGTGCATAGCGCCGCCGGCGGCAGGCCCTAGGTGGAGCTTGTGACACCCTTGAGTTCGTCACCGAGGGCAGCGGCTTCGTCGGGCGTCAGCTCGACGACAAGTCGACCGCCTCCCTCAAGTGGTACTCGCATCACGATGCCGCGCCCCTCCTTGGTTGCTTCCAGAGGACCGTCTCCGGTCCGGGGCTTCATCGCCGCCATCGAGTGCTCCCTCCGGGTTCGAGCTGGCCCGCCCGTGCGGACCTGGTCGGCGCCGAGCATGCCCCGCCAGCGAAATTCAAGCCATGCCCGGCATCGAACTGCCTTATCACCCCCCCATTGTTCCCTATCCAGGTCGCCACTTGAACAAAGACCCGCATCTGTGTGCTCAACGGGCGGTTGCGGGCACCCAGCAATCACGAATGTGATCGTCGACCATCCCGGTCGCCTGCATCAGCGCATAGGCGGTGGTCGGGCCGACGAACCGGAACCCGCGCCGCTTGAGCTCACGGGCCATGGCCCTCGATTCGTCGGTGGCCGAGGGGATTTGGGACGGGTCGGCCGGGCGTGACCGCGGCGATGGCGCAAACGACCACAGCAGGTCCGCCAGATCCGCCGGACCGCCCAGCTCGGCGGCCGCGCGCGCGTTGGCGATCGTCGACTCGATCTTGGCGCGGTTGCGGACGATTCCCGGATCCGCCATCAGCCGCTCCACATCCGCATCGGAGTATTCAGCGACCGTGGTGATGTCGAAGTGGGCGAACGCGCGCCGGAAGTTCTCCCTTTTTCGCAGGATGATCAGCCAGGACAGGCCGCTTTGAAAGGCCTCCAGGCTCATCCGCTCGAACAACGACACGCCGTCGCGCACCGGTTGGCCCCATTCGCGGTCGTGGTAGTCGCGATAGAGCTCGAAATCGGGTCCGGGCCGCGCGGTCGCCCAACCGCAGCGAACCAGTTTGTCTTCATTCACACTGAATCCTGACGATCCTCGCCGTCGTCTGGTTCCCCCGATTCGTCCTCGGTCTGGTGTCCCGCGCTCGACGCGTGCACAGCTTCGAGTTGTCCGCGCAGCGCCTCGAGCTCGCGCGCGAGCCGATCCAGCACCCAATCCACCTCACTGGTCTTGTAACCGCGCAGGACCTGGGTGAACTTGACGGCGTCGACGTCGGAGCCGGTCACCCCGAACGCGGGGAGGACGGTGGCCGTCGTCCCCCGCGGCAGGGGCGGCAGCTGCTCGCCGCGACCGAACAACAGGCTGGCGGCGCCGAACAGGACGACCGCCACCAGCACCAGGACCACCAGGTACAGCAACACCAACGCCACGTGACCGATATTGCCCTACGCCGCCGACAGGGCGGCGGTCAGCGTGACCTCGCGCGCGGCTAACGCGGCCTGATCGCCTGCATCGGCGGTCGGTCCGCCAGCGACACCGGCGACGTGTGCTGTGTGTAGCCGTAGCCCTCGGGGCCGTCGGCGGTGAACTGCGTCAGCCCTACGCCCGAATCCGGGATCCCGCAACGCGACAGCAGGGTCGCGATGACCTGTCGGCTCATCACGCCAAGCTCGGCCAGCGGCCGGTTGCGGTGCGCGCGGACCCCCAGGTTGGCCTGGGCGATCGCGTCCAGCCCCAACCGGTCGAACGTGTCCACCAGCAGGCCGATCTCCACGCCGTAGCCCGGGGCGAACGGCACCGAGGTCAGCAGCTCGCGGGTGGCCGCGTATTCGCCGCCGAGCGGTTGCACGATGCAGCCCAGTTCCGGACGCAGGGCCGCGAGCAGCGGCCGGGCCACCAACTCGGTCACCCGCCCACCGCCGGTGGCACTCGCGTCGGTCGGCACGTCGCCGAGATCGGCGAGCTCGCTGCCGCGCAACGGCCGCCGATAGAAGCTCTTGACCAGGTGGATGCGGTCGTCGGTGAGCAGCGGAGCGACCAGCCAGGGCACGAACATCGGGTGCGGATCGATCAGGTCGGAGTCGACGAACACCACGATGTCGCCGCGGGTGGCCGCCAGCGAGCGCCACAGCGCCTCGCCCTTGCCGGGCCGGATCGACACTTCGGGCAGCGCCTGCTCGCGGCTGACGACGCGGGCGCCTGCGGCGACGGCGCGGATCTCGGTGTCGTCGGTGGAGCCGGAGTCCAGCACGATCAGCTCGTCGACCAGCCCATCGACCAGCGGTGAGATGCTCTCGATCACCGACTCGATGGTTTCTTCCTCGTCGAGGGCCGGCAGCACCACCGAGATGGTTCGCCCTGCCTTCGCGGCCTCCAGCTCGGCGATGGTCCAGCTCGGCCGGTTCCAGCTGCGGTCGGCTAGCCAGACGTCGCCGGGGCGTGCGGCGAGCATGCCGGCGTCGGCGACATGGCCGGCGACGAGGTCAGATGTCGTCATGCCAGGCCCCGCACGGTGCGCGCCGGCGGCCGGGTGCCCTGGATCGAGGCGACCATTTCCAGCACCCGCCGGGTGGCCGCGACCTCGTGTACCCGAAACATCCGGGCGCCGGCGGCCGCCGCCAGCGCGGTGGCCGCCAACGTCCCCTCGAGCCGCTCGGTCAATTCCACCCCCAGAGTCTCCCCGACGAAGTCCTTATTGCTCAAAGCCATCAGCACGGGCCACCCGGTCTCGACAAGATCGCTCACGTGGCGCAACAGCAGCAGCCCGTGGAAGGTGTTCTTGCCGAAGTCGTGGGTGGGGTCGATCAACACCCGGTCGCGGGCCACTCCGCACGCCACCGCCCGCTCGGCGGCCGCGGTGACCTGGGCGATGACGTCGTCGACCACGCCGCGTGTGGTGATTCCGTAACTCACCCGGAAGGGGCGCGTGCGCGGCAGCGCGTTGCCGGTGTGCGAGCACACCAGGCCCGCCCCGAACTCGGCGGCCACCTCCGGCAGCGCCGGGTCGATGCCGCCCCAGGTGTCGTTGATCAGATCCGCCCCGGCCGCGCAGGCCACCTTGGCCACCTCGGAACGCCAGGTATCGGCGCTGATCAGCTGGTCCGGGTAGGCGTCGCGCAGCCATTCGATGAACGGCACCAGCCGCGCGATCTCGGTGTCGGCATCGACCTCTTGACCGGGGCCGGCCTTGACACCGCCGACGTCGATGACGTCGGCACCGTCGGCGACGGCCCGGTGCACGGCCGCCCTGGCAGCCTCGTCGCTGAAGGTCGCGCCCTTGTCGTAGAACGAGTCCGGGGTGCGGTTGATGATCGCCATGATCAGCGCACGATCGCCCGCGACCGGGCGGCCGCACAGAGTTGGACGGCCGGCTGACGCCGGCGGTGTCGAGTGCACACGTATATGGTGCCCGGTCGCCGCGTCGCGCGCGGCCCGGGGGATCGAGTGTGCGGCCAGGGCGCGCTGTCGCGGCGTGTCGTCGCCGCGAGCGCACGCGCGACGTCAGCGCAGGGGTCGCGCCCTACGGACGCTTGCCCTCGGCTACCTCGTCGGGGTACTCGTCGTAAAAGGGCACGTAGCCCTTATCGCGCCCGGCCAGCACGTACAGCGGGTCCTTCACGTCGGAACCGTAGGCCTGCTCGCGCAGCTCCACCTTGCGGCTCTTGAAGGTCGTGGTCTGCTCGATGGACTCCACCACCCGCACGAACAGCGGCAGCGCGTAGGCAGGGAGCTGGTCGTACACGGCGCGGGCCAGCGACTGCCCGTCGAACTCGGCGCCCCCGCGCAGTTTGACCGCGGCCATGCCGGCGCGCCCGCCGGTGCGCGGAACCTCGACCCCGAAGACCGTGCAGTCCTCGACGGAGTCGTCGGACGCCAGCGCCGCCTCGACCTGCGTGGTGGCGACGTTCTCGCCCTTCCATCGGAAGGTGTCGCCGAGCCGGTCGACGAACGCGGCGTGGCCCATGCCCTGCGGGCTCATCACATCGCCGGTGTTGAACCAGCAGTCGCCCTCACGAAAGGCGTTGCGCACCAACTTCTTTTCGCTCGACTCCTGGTCGGTGTAGCCGTCGAAGGGCTGCAGCCGGTTGACCGGGCTGAGCAACAAACCGGGCTCGCCGGCCGGCACGCGGCGCACCCGCCCGTTGTCGTCGCGCAGCGGGGCACCGGTGTCGGGGTCGTACTCGACGTAGGCCAGCGGCATCGGGAAGACGCCGGTGGAGCGGGGCACGTTGAAGACGTTGATGAACGCCGCGTTGCCCTCGCTGGAGGCGTAGAACTCGCAGACGCGCGCGATGCCGAATCGCTCGGTGAATTCGTCCCAGATCTCCGGGCGCAGCCCGTTTCCGGCGATCACGCGCACCTTGTGCGCGCGGTCGGTGGGTTTGGCCGGCTGGTTGAGCAGGTACCGGCACACCTCGCCGATGTAGATGAACGCGGTGGCCTCGTTGGCGATCACGTCGTCCCAGAACTTCGACGCCGAGAACGACTTGCCCAGCGCCAGCGTCGCCCCCGAATTGATCACCGACGACAACGCCACCGTCAGCGCGTTGTTGTGGTAGAGCGGCAGGCAGCAGTAGAGGGTGTCGGAACTCTTGAGCCGCAATCCGATACCGCCGAACGCCGCGAGCGCCTTGAGCCACCGCAGGTGCGTCATGACGCTGGCCTTGGGGAATCCCGTTGTGCCCGAAGTGAAGATGTAGAACGCGGTGTCCCTGGCGTGCACGGCCGACGCCGAGGCGGGGTTGGTGGCGGGCGCGCTCAGCGCGAACCGCTCCAAGTCCTCGACGGTCAGCGTCTCGGTTCTGCCCGAGCCGCCGCACTCGGCCACGGCGCTGACCAGATCGGTCTCGGCGATGAGCACCTTGGCGTCCAGCAGACCGAGGCTGTGCGCGAGCACCTCGCCGCGTTGGTGGTAGTTGAGCATGCCGGCGACCGCGCCGCACTTGACCGCGGCCAGCATGGCCAACACGGTGTTGGGCGAGTTGCGCAGCATGATGGCGACGACATCGCCCTGACCGACGCCGCGCGCGGCCAGCACGGCGGCGTATCGGTTGGCGGCGGCGTTGGCGTCGCGGTAGGTCAGTTGCTGATCGCCCATCCGCAGGAAGATCCGGTCGCCGTAGCGGGCGGCCCGGTCGGCGAACACCGTGCCGATCGACTTCTTGGAGCCCGGCTGGGCCAGCAGCCCGGTCATCGCGCCACGCGCGATCACCGGCAGGTCGGCCAGCACGGCCGGCGCCCGGAATGCGATGTCGGTCAGTTTGACCGCCGTGCGCGCTCCACCGTCACGATCGGACACGTGATCCCCTCGATTCGTTTCCAAAGGCAAGCTCGGCGGACAGCCTAGTAGGGGTGGCAAACCCGTCGGCGGCCTCAGCCCGGTGCGCAGGCTTGCAGCGCCGCACTCACCTTGTCGACCAGCACCAACCGGTCCATCGCCGCCTGGGAGACATAGCCGCTGTTCAGCAAACCGCACAACCAGGTCCACAGCCCTTCGTAGTGGCCGAAGGGATCCAGCAGCACGATGGGTTTGTCGTGCAGACCGAGGAAGGCCGTCGTCCATGCGTCGAGCAACTCGTCGAGGGTGCCGATGCCACCGGGCAGCGCGATGAACGCGTCGGCGCGGTCTTCCATGGCCTGCTTGCGTTCGTGCATGGTGTCGCTGACGATCAGCTCGTCGGATTCCACGTCGGCGATCTCGCGGCGCATCAAGACCTTCGGGATGACGCCGACGGTTCGGCCGCCCCGGGCGCGCGCCGCGCTCGCCACCGCGCCCATCGCCGACACCCGGCCCCCGCCCCACACCAGCGTCCAGCCGCGCTCGGCGATCGCCTCACCGAGTTCCGCTGCGACTGAGAGCAGTTCGGGATGTTCGGGGCCTGATGCGCAGTACACGCACACCGACCACTCGGCTGATGCATCGCGTTGGCCGGGCATATCCGCCAAAGGTAGACCAACCGCATCCGGGCCGTCATATCTGGGGCTTTCGCCTTGCCGCCCGGCTCTCGCACCATAAAATTCGGCGGTGCCGATTCGATGGAACGTCCCCCGACATGCGACGGCCTCAGAGCGGCTGGATGCGGCTCTGGCCGACGGGGCCCGGGGGGCGGTGGTGCTGGGGCCCGACGGCGTCGGCAAATCCACCCTGGCCCGGGTGGCCGCCGAGCGTTTCGCGGATCGGCACCCGAACACGCTCGTCCGTTGGGTCACCGGCACCCCGACCGAACGCGCGGTCCCGTTCGGGGCGTTCAGCCATCTGGTGCAGATCTCCGACATCGGCAAGCCGGCCGCACTGCTGCGGGCCGCCCGGGCGTCGCTGGGCGGTGACGACCTGTTGCTCGTCGTCGACGACGCCCACCACCTCGACGTGCTGTCGGCCACGCTGGTCTACCAGCTGGCCCGCGACGGCGCGGGACGGCTCATCGTCACCGCCCGCGCCGATCCCGCTCCCGAAGCGATCGCGGCGCTGTGGAACGACGGGCTGCTGACCCGGGTCGACATCGAGCCGCCCGCCGGGGCGACCGCGCCGGCGGAGATCGATACCTTCCTCGACGAGCTTCCCGCCGCGGCGCGCTCGGTCCTGGAGTATCTGGCCGTCGCGGAGCCGCTGACGGCCGCCGACTTGACCGCACTCGCCGGCGACGGCGCGGTGCACGACGCGGTGACGTGGGGTGCCGCGGAGACCCGGGCGCGGGGCGGATCCTCCGACGACCCGGTCGTCTACACGGCCCACCCGCTGTTCGCCGAGCGGATGCGGGCCGCGCTCGACCCCGACGAGGCCCGGCAACGACGCACCGACCTCGTCCGGCTGCTGTCGCAGCGACCGTCCGAGCACCTCAGCGACCGGTTGCGGCTGGTGTCGCTGGCGCTGGACAGCGACACTCCCCCGCGCGTGACCGACGTCGTCGCCGCCGCCCAGCAGGCGCTGCGGCTGGGCGACCTGACGCTGGGCGAACGACTGGCCCGTTGGGCGCTGCTGCGGTCCGGCGGGTTATCGGCGCGGCTTGCGCTGGCGCATGCCCTGGGCTGGCAGGGCCGTGGCCGCGAAGCCGATTCGGTGCTGGCCGAGGTCGATTCCACCGCGCTGACCGAAGCGGCGCTGATGGACTGGGCCCTGCTGCGCGCGGCCAACCAGTTCTGGATGCTGAGCGAACCGGAGCGCGCCACCGCGTTCCTGCGGACGGTGCGCAACCGAGTCACCGACATCGGCCCGCGGACCACCCTCGACGCGCTCAGCGCGACCTTCGCGATGAACGCCGGCAATGTCGGGCATGCCGTAAAAGTCGCCGCCGAGGTCCTCGCGTCGCCGGCGGCCGATGACCAGGCGGTGGCCTGGGCGGCCAGCGCGGCCGCGTTGTGCGCGGCACGCGAGGGTCGATTCGACGACGTCGAGCCGCTGGCGCAGCGCGCCTTGACCGCCGAACACCCTGGGCTGCTGCGCTTCACGATCGGACTGGGCCAGACCACCGCTCTGTTGATGGCCGGGCGGCACGAGCAAGCCCGCCACGTCGCGCAGCAGTTCACCGACTTCGCCGAACTGCAACAGCCGGGCCGCGCCATCGGCGAGGTGCTGTTGGCGCATGCGCTCATCGCCGGTGGCGATTTCGCCGCTGCGGCAGCATTATTGGTCCCGGCAGCCGCCACCCTGGAGCGCACCGGTTACTCGTGGGGGCCGCTGTCGCTCACCCTGCTTGCCACCGCGCTGGCCCAGCAGGGCGACACCGCGGCCGCGGCAAAGGCATTGAGCAGGGCCGAATCTCGGCACGGAACCAAGTCGGCCCTGTTCGCGCCGGAGCTCGGTGTGGCGCGGGCATGGCGGCTGGCCCTGGTACGGGACACGCACGGCGCGGTGACCGCCGCGCGTGACGCCGCCCGGATGGCCGAACGCGGCGGGCAGCGGGGTGCGGCGGTGCGGGTCTGGCACGAGGCCGTGCGGCTGGGCGACATCCGGGCCGCCGATCCCCTGGCTCGGCTCTGTGGTGAGATCGATTGTGTCGCAGGCAGACTCGCGTTGTCCCATGCCCGCGCGCTGGCCGCCGGCGACGACGCGGGGCTGCGGGCCGTGTCGGAGGAGCTGACGTCGATCGGCATGCACGCGGCCGCCGCCGACGCCGCCGCCCAGGCGCAGCGGTGTGCGGCGGGGGAGGCTCAGCCGCTCAGGTAGCCGCGCAGCACGTCCACCGCGGCGGTGATGTCGGCGACCGCGACCCGCTCGTCGCGCTTGTGCGCCAGGTTGGGATCACCGGGCCCGAAATTGACCGCCGGTATGCCCAATGCGGCGAACCGCGCCACGTCGGTCCAGCCGTATTTGGCCCGGACATTGCCACCCGCCGCTTCGACCAGGGCCTTGGCGGCGGGCTGGGAAAGTCCGGGCAGCGCGCCCGCCGCCGCATCGGTCTGTTCGATGTGCACGTCGAGCCCGGCGAGCACGTCGTGCACGTGTTGCAGCGCGTCGGGCAGCGAACGGTCGGGCGCGAAACGGAAGTTGACCGTCACCGCGGCCGCGTCGGGAATGACGTTGCCCGCCACGCCGCCGTCGATGCGCACCGCCGACAGGCCCTCACGGTAGACGCAGCCGTCGATGTCGACGCTGCGCGCCTGGTACGCGGCAAGCCGCTCGAGCACGGCGCCGAGCTTGTGAATGGCGTTGTCTCCCAACCAGGATCGCGCCGAATGGGCGCGGGTCCCGGTGGCGCTGACCACCACGCGCAGCGTGCCCTGGCAGCCGGCCTCGATGTAGCCGCCGGTCGGCTCACCCAGGATGGCCACGTCGGCGGACAGCCAGTCCGGCAGCTCGCGTTCGATGCGGCCCAATCCGTTTGCGGCGGCCTCGATTTCCTCGCAGTCGTACATCACCAGCGTCAGATCGTGCACCGGGTCGGCCACGGTGGCGGCGAGATGCAGAAAGACCGCGTCGCCGGATTTCATGTCCGCCGTGCCGCAGCCGTACAGGTCGCCGCCCTCGCGCCGGCTGGGCAGGTTTGCGGCCACCGGCACGGTGTCCAGGTGCCCCGCGAGCAGCACCCGCGACGGCCGCTGGTAGTGCGTGCGCGCCAGCACGGCGTCGCCGTTGCGCATGATCTCGAACCCGGAGGTCTGGGCCCGCAGCGCGGCCTCGACCTCGTCGGCCAGCCGCGCTTCGTCCCGCGATTCGCTGGGGATGTCCACCAGCGCCGCGGTCAGCGCGATCGGATCGCCGCGTAAGTCCAGCACGGTCTTTAGGGTAGGCGATCGCAAGCGCGGGCTAGACGAGCAACTGCGTGGGCATCACCTTGGGCTTGACGCCGTAGCGCGGCCCCACGCCGTAGCCGCCCCGCCCCGCCGAGGCGACCGCCGGCATGCCGGACGCCCACGTGGTGTGCGCGTCTTCGGTGGGTGCGGTCCACCCAGTGCCCGCGACCGTCGCGGCGGGGACCCGAGGCGTGGCCGCCGACCATGTGGCCGGCGTCGACAATCCGCCGACCGGGGACGCCGAGCCCATGCTCGCCAGCACCGGTGCGGCACCGACGCCCGCGGTGCTGACCGGCGCCGGGGCACTGACCAGGGCGCCGGAGCCGATCACGCCGCCCAGGTCGCCGGCCACGCTGGCGGAAGCCGCCGCGTCGAGGGTGTGGTTGTACAAGATGTTGGACACCATCGTGTTGAACACGTTCCACGACACCACGTCGAATCCGGCGTTGCCGATATTGGACACCAGCGGGTCGCCCAGCACGCTGTCCAGGGCGCTCGCGCCCGGCGCGGCGGGTGCGGCCGGCGCCGCGAACGACTGCACGGCGTTGGGCACATTGGAGACGACCGAGCGCAGCCCACTGGTCTGCGCGGCCGTGGCCGCCGTCTGCGCGTCGAGCCCACCCGGGCTGTTGGTGGGCGCGGGCGATGTCAACGGGCTCAACTTGGCCGCGGCCGCCGACGCCGCGGCGTAGCCGTACATCGCGGCGGCGTCTTGGGACCACATCTCGCCGTACTGCGCCTCGGTGGCCGCGATGGCTGGGGTGTTCTGTCCCAGAACGTTGGTCGCGACGAGGGCCGCCAGCTGGGCCCGGTTGGCCGCGACCAGCGGTGGCGGCACCGTCATCGCAAAGGCCGCCTCGTATGCGGCCGCGGATGCCATGGCTTGGGCGGCCGCCTGTTGCAGCTGCGCGGCGGTGGTGTGCATCCACATCACGTACGGCGCGGCGGCGGTGGCCATCGCGGTCGACGACGGTCCGATCCACTCCTCGCCGGTCAGATTCGCAATCGCCGCCTGGCTGGCCGAGGCGGTCGTGCTCAGCTCGTCGGCCAGGCTGCTGAAAGCCGCGGCCGCGGCCATCATCGGACCGGCGCCCGCGCCGGTGTACATGCGCAGGGAATTGATTTCTGGGGGCAGTGCTCCGAAGTCGAAAGTCATTGTCGTGCTCCTGTTCTTGCTGACGTTGCGGGTTGTTAGACGGCCGGCGTGGGCATCACGGTGGGCTTGACGCCGTAGCGGGGCGCGCCGAGGCCGTAGCCGCCGCGTCCGGCGGTGGCCATCGACGGCACGCCACCCGGAATGGCGCTCACCGTCGTCGCCTGGGGCGCGGCGCTGGTGAACCCGGCGCCGGTCAGCGTCACCGGGGTGGAGCTGACCTCGGGGACACCACTTGCCGCCCAGCTCGGTGGTACCGACAATGCGCCGATCGAGGGTCCGCGGCCCATGCTCGCCAGCAACGGCGCCCCACCAATGGCTGCCGGCGCCGCCGGGGCGGGCGCGCTTGCCGGGGTTGCTGACGTGAGCCCGCCGGTGAAGTTGGGGATACCGGCCGCGCCGGGGACGGGAGCGAATTGCCCCTCGCCCAAGGTGATGAAGTCCGAGGCGGCGGCACCGGTGTTCTGACCCCACTCGATGAGGGTGCCGGCCGCGGCATCCCCGGGGGGTGGGTCGGCGGCAGCTGCCGGTGCGGCGGGCAGCGCCGCGGCGCTGGTGGTGACTTTGTTCGCGGCTTCCGTCGTTCCATACGAGCCGGCGTTGCTGTCCAGGTTGTTCACCAGCGTCTGGTGAACAGCCTTCGCCTGGGCGCTGACCTGCTGGTACCACGCGCCGTAGGCGGAGAATTGCGCCGCCTGCAAAGCGGACACCTCGTCGGCGGCCGCGGGAGCGATGCTCGTGGTGGGAGCCGCGGCCGCGGCGTCCTGGGCGGCCATCGAAGAGCCGAGGCCTTCGAGGGTGCTCGCCGCGAACAACAGCGCCTCGGGCCGTGTGGTGACAAAGGACATGTTCTTCTCCTCGCGCAATCGGGCGGCCACGACGGGCCGGCGACAAAGGGGCCTGCGGCTAGGCCGGTAACGACCCCGGAAGCTGCGTACCCGATACGCCGAAATTCACGCCTTGACCTGCTGAGACCGGCCACTGCCGAGCGTCCCCCGCCGCGGGCGACGCATCCCGCGGTGACGAATTATCTTGCGCGCGTGGGTCTTTGGACGCAGGCCGGGGTGACTGCGCGGCCCCCGGCTTCGCCCTTGCGCAGGGCGGGCGGGGCCCGATGCCGGCCCACGAAGTAACCTTTGCGCCGTGACAAGAGCAGCAGGCGCCGAAGGAATAGGCCTGGCGACGCTGGCCGCCGACGGATCGATCCTCGACACGTGGTTTCCCGCACCGGAACTGACCACCGCGGGCACCAGCGCGACGTCGCGGCTGGCGCTGTCCGATGTTCCCCCGGAGCTGACCGCGCTGATCGGGCGCGACGACGACCGCGGCACCGAGACCATCGCCGTGCGCACGGTCATCGGCTCGCTGGATGACGTGGCCGCCGACGCCTACGACGCCTACCTGCGATTGCATCTGCTCTCGCACCGATTGGTGGCGCCGCACGGGCTGAACGCCGGCGGCTTGTTCGGGGTATTGACGAATGTGGTCTGGACTAATCGCGGACCGTGCGCCGTCGAGGGTTTCGAGGCGGTCCGGGCCCGGCTGCGGCGCCACGGGCCGGTGACGGTCTACGGCGTCGACAAGTTCCCGCGCATGGTCGATTACGTCCTGCCGACCGGTGTGCGCATCGCCGACGCCGACCGGGTGCGCCTGGGCGCGCATCTGGCGCCGGGCACGACGGTGATGCACGAGGGCTTCGTCAACTACAACGCCGGCACCCTGGGGGCGTCCATGGTGGAGGGACGGATCTCCGCCGGCGTGGTGGTGGGCGACGGCTCCGACATCGGTGGTGGGGCCTCGATCATGGGGACGCTGTCCGGCGGTGGGACCGAGGTGATTTCGATCGGCAAGCGCTGCCTGCTCGGCGCCAACGCGGGCCTGGGCATCTCGTTGGGCGACGACTGCGTCGTCGAGGCCGGCCTGTACGTCACCGCGGGCACCAAAGTCGTTACGCCCGAAGGCAAAACGATGAAGGCGCTCGAGCTGTCCGGCGGCAACAACCTGTTGTTCCGCCGCAATTCGGTGAGCGGGGCGGTGGAAGTCGTGGCCCGCGGCCGTCAGGGCATCGCCCTCAACGAGGACCTGCACGCCAACTGAGGGTGCCCCTATAGGTCGGCGGGCACCCGCTCGGCGGCCGGGGCGGCGCCGAGCGCGGTTCCTTTGGTCTCGGGCAGCAGAGCGACGCACACGAGGCTGGTCGTTACCAGGGTCGCCATCATGAGCCCGATCGCCCAGCCGCCGTAGGTCGCCAACAAGGTGCCCGCCAACAGCGGCGGCACCGCGGCGCCGAGGATGCCGGCCAGGTTCATCGCCACCGCCACGCCGCTGTAGCGGTAGCGCGTGGCGAACAGCTCGGGGACGAAGGCCCCGGTGGGACCGTTGGCCATCGCCGCGCAGGCGAACATGCCGAGGACGGCCACCGCGTACGTGGCGGGGCTGCCGGTATCCATCAGCGGGATGACCACGAAGGACCACGGCAGACACGCCGCCAGCCCACACAGCATCACCCGGCGACGCCCGACGCGGTCGGACAGCCAGGCCCCGAACGAGACGAACACGATGCTGGTCAGCCCGGCCAGCGCGCCCACACCCCAGATGAAGCTGCGCGAATAGCCCAAGTGGGAGTGGGCGTACATGACGAGGAAGGTGTTGCCCAAATAGACGAAGCCCATGCCGCCCAGGAAGCAGCCCGCGACCAGCACGATCTCGCGGCGCTGCAGCCGCACCAGCTCGGCCAGTGGCGCTTTGGGCACCAGGTTGCGGGCCTTCTCCTCGACGAACAGCGGGGTCTCCTCGATGTTGAGCCGCACATAGAGGGCGATGCCGATCAGTCCGCTGCTGATCAGGAAGGGCACCCGCCAGCCCCATTCCAGGAACGCGGGGCTGCTCTCCCCCATGGTGAGGCTGACGGCGAGGAACGTCACGCTGGCCAGCACGCCGGCCGTGCCGCCGCCCAGCGAGGTGAACATGCCCCACCAGCCGCGTTTTCCGGGGGGCGCGTATTCGGCGCTCAGCAGCACCGACCCGGCCCATTCGCCGCCGACGGCGAAGCCCTGCAGCAACCGCAGCACGACAAGGATCAAGGGCGCCGCGACCCCGATTGACGCCGTGGTGGGGACCAGGCCCACGCAGACGGTCGACGCGCCCATGATGAGCAGGGTGGCGACCAGCGTCTTCTTGCGGCCCAGCCGGTCGCCGAAGTATCCGAAGACGGCCGCTCCCAATGGGCGGGACAGAAACGCCGTCGCGAACGTCGCCATCGAGGCGATGGTGGCCACCGTCGGCCCGAGGTGCGGGAAGAAGACCGCGGGAAACACCAGTGCGGCCGCGGTTCCGTAGATCAGGAAGTCGTAGAACTCGATGGCCGAGCCCACCAGGCAGGCCGCCGCGATCCGCCGCATGGGGGTCCGCCCGGCGGCGGCCGCGGACCGCGCCGGCTCACCCATGGTGGCGGCTCGCCGTCCGGTTGCGTCGATACACGGATACGACGGTAGGTGAAGCTTCGCGGGCACGCTCGGCCCTGAAGCTGGCAAATTGCTGCGTGTCTCGATGCTGACCGGGCGCCGCCCTGTTGAGCGCCCGCTCAGCCGTCGGTCAGCAGCTGCTTCTTGAGGACCTTGCCCATGGCGTTGCGCGGCAGCGCGTCGACGATGCGCACCTCGCGCGGCCGCTTGTGCACCGAAAGCTCTTGGGCGACATAGTCGATCAGCTCGTCGCCGTCGGCCGACCCGACGACGTAGGCGACGATGCGCTGGCCCAGGTCCGCGTCGGGCATTCCGATGACGGCGGCCTCCTGCACGCCGGGGTGGCCGAGCAGCGCCGTTTCGATCTCGCCCGCCCCGATGCGGTAACCGCCGGACTTGATCAAGTCGACCGACTCGCGTCCGACGATGCGGTGCATCCCGCCGGCGTCGATCACCGCGACGTCGCCGGTGCGGTACCAGCCGTCGGTGTCGAACGCCTCGGCGGTGGCTTCCGGCCGGTTCAGGTAGCCGTCGAACATCATCGGCCCGCGCACGTGCAGCTTCCCGACGGTCTCGCCGTCGTGCGGCACCGGGCCGCCGTCGTCGTCCACCACCCGGGTCTGCACACCGGACAGCGGCAGGCCCACCCACCCCGGGCGTCGCTCGCCGTCGGCGCGCGTGGACACCGTGATCAGCGATTCCGACGCGCCGTAGCGTTCGATGGGTTGATGCCCGGTGAGCCCGGCCAGCCGGTCGAACACCGGCACCGGCAGCGGCGCGCTGCCGGAGACCAGTAGCCGCGCGGGGCGCAACGCCCGGGCGGCGGGCTCGTCGGCCCCCACCCGCGACCACACCGTGGGCACCCCGAAAAACAGCGTGCCCCGGTGCTCGGTCGCCGCCTGCGCGTAGCCCGCCGGCGTCGGCTTGCCGGTGTGGATGAAGCGATTGCCGATCCGCAGCGAGCCGAGCAGGCCAAGCACCAGGCCGTGCACGTGGAACAGCGGCAGGCCGTGCACCAAGACGTCGTCGGCCGTCCATTGCCAGGCTTCCGCCAGGGCATCGAGGTCGGCCGCGATCGCCCGTCGGCTCAGCACCACGCCTTTGGGTAGCCCGGTGGTGCCCGAGGTGTAGATGATCATCGCGGTGGCGTCCGGCGACGGCTCGGCATAGCGGTGCCAGGAGCGGGCGTGCAGCCGGACCGGGATGTGCGGCAGGCCTTCCGGCTCGTCCGGCACCGGGCCCAGCCACGCCTGCACAGCCGAGTCGGTGAGGATGTGCCGGCGTTCGGCGGCGCCGACGTCGGCGGGCACCGGGACGAACGGCACCCCGGCGATCAGGCACCCGGTGACGGCCAGCACGGTCGCGGCGCTCGGGGCGGCGAGGATGGCAACCCTGCCCGCACCGCCCGCCCGCTCGGCCACCGAGGTGGCGGCGCCGACGAGGTCGCTACGGCTGAACACGGTTCCGTCGATGCGCACCGCGTCGGCGATATCGGTGGCGGTGAGCGCCGCGGGATTCAGGGACGCCAGCAGCACGTGAGCAGGCTACCCCGCTGCCGAGAGGGTCAGCCTCGCTCGTCCCAGATCTTCGTCAGGGTGGACAGGATCTCCTCGCCGCGGCCCAGGCCGCCGAGGTGGCTTTCGCCGGGGAGCACGATGAGCTCGCAGTCGGGCAGCCGGTGCACGACGTGCTCGCCGTGCGCGAACGGCACGATGTGGTCGCTGTCGCCGTGCCACCACCGCACCGGGACCTTGACCTCCTCGAGCCGGAATCCCCAGTCCTGGGTGAACAGGATGATGTCGTTGAACGGGGCCGCCAGCTGCTTGCGGCTCCCGTTGAGCAGGTCGTCGAGGAACATGGCCGCGAACTCGGGCCGGGTCAGCAGGCGCCGGTCGCCCTCGGGCGATATCGCGGCATAGAGATAGAGCGCGGGGTTGGCGACCGGACGGATGGACCGGATCACCAGGCTCGCGCCGATGCGCAGCGGGTCACCGCCCAGCCGCAGCAGCGGGGCCACCCGCTTGCCCAGGTTCATCAGGCCGCTGGTGATCCCCTCGTCGCCCAGGAAAGGCGCGACGCCACCGAGCACGCCGAGGGCTATTACCCGGTCCGGCAGCACCGCGGCGGACGCGAGCGCGTACGGGCCGCCGCCGGACAGGCCGATGACCGCCATCTTGTCGATGCCGAGGATGTCCGCGATGGTGCGCAGGTCGTCGCCGAACGCGCGGATGTTCTCGTATCGGTGCGGCGTCGACGAGCCGATCCCGGGCCGGTCCAGGCCGATCAGCCGGATCTTGTGCCGTTCGGCGTACAGGCGGGCCTCGACAGGGATCTGCCGACGGGCGCCGGGGGTGCCGTGCAGCCAGAAGAACGCGCGGCCCTGCGGGTCACCGAACTCGGCGAAGCCGATCTGGCGGTCCTCACCTACGGCGACGTTTCCTTCGAGCTTGGGGCGGGCGATCTCGATCATGTCGAGCAGCTTGACATGTCAGGTGTGGTTCACCCAAGCGGGCCCAATCGCTGGCGCGCGGGTCACCTTACGCGGGAACCCCGATGGCCATCGGTTCCATGTACTGATGCAATCCGCCGATGCCGCCGCCCTCGCGGCCCAGCCCGCTGAGCTTGAAGCCACCGAACGGCGCCCCACCGGGACTGACGCCGTTGACGGCGATCTGGCCGGTACGGATGCGGCGGGCCACGCCGACGGCGCGGTCCACGTCTTCGCCCCACACCGCACCGGAGAGCCCGTACTGCGAGTTGTTGGCGATGGCGACGGCGTCGTCATCGTCCCGGTAGCGCAGGACGGTCAACACCGGCCCGAACACTTCCTCTTGCGCGATAGTCGAATTCGGCTCCACATCGGACAGGATCGTCGGTTCGACGTAATAGCCGACGTCCAAGCCGGCGGGCCGGCCGCCGCCGGTCACCAGCTTCGCGCCGTCGCTGCGCGCTCCGGCGACGTGCGCCTCGACCCGGTCGCGTTGCGCCGCGCTGATCAGCGGACCCATCTGCACGTCGGGATCGGTGGGGTCGCCCACCTTGACCTCACGGGCCAACGCCGCAAGGCGATCGACGATGTCGTCGTGCAGCGAATCAGGCAACAGCAGCCGGCTGTGCAGAATGCAGGCCTGTCCGGCGTGCAGCGAACAGGATTCGAACAGCATCTGCTGCAGCATCTCGTCGCTGATGTGCGCGTCGTCGAGGACGATGCTGGGAGATTTGCCGCCCAGTTCCAACAGGATTCGCTTCATGGTGTCCCCGGCGGCGGACATGACCTGGCGTCCGACGACCGAGCTGCCGGTGAAGCTCACCATGTCGATGCGCGGATCGGTGGTCAGCAGCTTGGCCGCCTCGACACCCGAGGGCGTGACCACGTTGACCACCCCGGGCGGGATGTCGGTGTGCTCGTCGATGAGCCGTGCCAGCGCCAGCCCCGCCAGCGGTGTCAGCGGAGAGGGCTTGAGCACGACCGTATTGCCCGCGGCCAGAGCGTGATTCAGCTTCATCACGTTCAGGCAGTGCGGAAAGTTCCACGGCGTCAGCACCGAAACGACACCCAGCGGAGCATGCCGGAGCAACGTGGTCCCGGCGCTGATGCCGCTGACCTCTTGGTCGACCAGCTGGGTGGCGAGCTGAGCGGCATGCATGGACATGAACCCGGCACCGTCGATCTGCATCATGCGCTCGTTCGAAACGCAGCCCCACTCCGCCTGGGCCAGCGCGAAGAAGTCGTCGGCGTGCTTGGTCAGCGCCTCGCCCAGCTGGTTCAGGCACGCGGCGCGCTGCTCGGCGGACGTGGTGCCCCACGGTCCGCTGTCGAAGGCGCGCCGCGCGGCCGCTATCGCGTCGCCAACCTGCGCGACGCTCGCGTTTGGTGCGGAGGCGATGACGGCCTCGGTGGACGGGGACACGTCGTCGTAGCGGCCGTCCTGCGGCTCCACCCAATCGCCGTCGATGTAGAGCTGGTAGGTCTGGACAAGAGCGGGCGAATCGGCCATGTGCTTCCTCCGGTCATCTGATCACTTGGTGTACTCGCCCCGGCAGCCGCCGTCAATCATCATTCGCGCGAATTCCCCGCTGTCGCCGTGCTTTGCTGTCGTATTGACAGCGCGCGACGGCGCAGAGTACACACATTTCGTCGAGACAGATCGCATCAATCTGTCGGATCACCTGTCCTGCGAGAGGGGCTTTGCCAAGTGGCCGACTCAGAAACCGTCAGCGCCAAGGTGCGGGCCCTCGTCGGGCAGCCGACCGGCGGTACCGAAAAACCCTCGCTGGCACCGGACCCGGTGAACCAGCCGATGATCCGGCACTGGGCGTACGCGATGGCCGACATGAACCCGGTATACCTCGACCCGGAGTTCGCGGCGTCGTCACGGTTCGGCGGCATCGTGTCGCCGCCGGTGATGCTGCAGACGTGGACCATGCCGTCGCCCAAGCTGGAAGGAATCGGCGAACGGGGCGGGGCTCCAGTTGAAATCCACAGCAATCCAACGGCGTTCCTCGATGAGGCCGGCTACACCAGCACCGTCGCGACCAATTCGGAGTTCGAGATCGAGCGGTACCCCCGACTGGGCGACGTGATCAGTGCGACGACGGTCTACGAGGCGGTCTCCGACGAGAAGAAGACGGCGCTGGGCACCGGCTTCTTCCTCACCTGGCTGACCACCTACACCGACCAGAACGGTGAAGTGTTGGGGCGGCAGCGGTTTCGGGTGCTGCGATTCAGGCCGGCGAACTGATGGCGGCTCGTCTCGCGCCGGCGATCACCCCGGACACCGAATTCTTCTGGAATGGGTTGCGGGAGAATAAACTTCTGATCCAGCGCTGCGGTGGCTGTGGGAAGCTGCGGCATCCGCCGCGCCCGATGTGCCCGCACTGCCGTTCGCTGGAGTGGACGACGATCGAATCCTCCGGCCGCGGAACGGTCTACAGCTACGTGATGCCGCACGAGCCCAAGTTTCCGTTCTTCGAGTACCCCTACGTCGTCGTGCTGGTGGAGCTCGAAGAGGGCGTCCGTCTGGTGTCCAACCTGACCGGCGTCGATCCTTCCGATGTGACGCCAGGGTTGCCGGTCGAGGTCTACTACCAGGCGTTCGACGACGGCCTCGTCCTGCACCAATTTCGGCGCGGCGGCCAGGCGTCGTCATGAATTTCGGCTCCACCCTCGGTCCGGCTTCGGCCCAGCCGGCCCACCCCGGCGCAACCTACTCGGAAGGACCCGCATGACGCCAACCGCCGGCCGCACTTTGCAATGGCAGGACATTTCGGTCGGTGACGAGGTCACGCCGCTCGAAATCCCGATCACCACAACGATGATTGTCGCCGGCGCGATCGCCACCCGCGACTTCATGCCGGTGCACCACGACCGCGACTACGCCAAGCAGCAGGGCTCGCCCAACCTGTTCATGAACATCCTGACCACCAACGGCTACTGCGTCCGCTTCCTCACCGACTGGGCCGGCCCCGAGGCGATGGTGAAGAACCTGTCGATTCGCCTTGGGGTGCCGTGCTTCCCCGACGACCCGCTGCGGTTCACGGGCGGCGTCACCGGCAAGATCGAAGGGTCGGACGGCGAAAACTTCGTGGAGGTGTCATTCGCCGGCGCCAACAGCCTGGGCGACCACGTGTCCGGCACCGCGGTGCTCAGCCTGCTCGACGGGTCGGGCGCATGAGCCGGACGCGTCCGGGCAGCCTTCCCGGAAGTTGCGCCATCGTCGGGATCGGCCAGACGGAGTTCTCGAAGGAATCGGGGCGTAGCGAGCTGCAATTGGCTTGCGAGGCGGTCAGCTCCGCACTCGACGATGCCGGCCTGGCCCCCGGCGACGTCGACGGCATGGTCACGTTCACCATGGATGCCAGCGACGAGATCGACATCGCCCGCAACGTGGGCATCGGCGACCTCAGCTTCTTCTCCCGCGTGCACCACGGCGGCGGTGCGGCCGCGGGCACCGTCGTACACGCGGCGATGGCCGTCGCCACCGGCGTCGCCGACGTCGTGGTCTGCTGGCGCGCGTTCAACGAGCGGTCGGGCTTCCGGTTCGGTGGCAGCGGTCGCAGCATGGCCGAAACACCCTTGTTCATGGCGCATTACGCGCCGTTCGGGCTGCTCACCCCCGCGGCCTGGGTCGCCGTGCACGCGCAGCGCTACATGTCGACGTACGGTGTCACCAACGAAGACTTCGGCAGGATCGCTGTCGTCGACCGCAAGCACGCGGCGACCAACCCCGACGCGTGGTTTTACCAGCGCCCGATCACCCTGGAAGACCACCAGAATTCGCGCTGGATCGTCGAACCCGTGCTCCGCCTGTTGGATTGCTGCCAGGAGAGCGACGGCGGCGTCGCGCTGGTCATCACCAGCGCCGAGCGCGCCCGCGACCTGCGGCAGCCGCCGGCCATCATCGCCGCCGCCGCCCAGGGCGCGGCCCATAACGGCGAGATGATGACGAGCTACTACCGCGATGACATCACCGGGCTGCCCGAGATGGGTGTGGTGGCCCGTCAGCTGTGGCGCGACTCGGGGTGCAAGCCGCAAGACATCCAAACCGCCTTCATCTACGACCATTTCACGCCGTTCGTGTTCGTCCAACTCGAGGAACTCGGATTCTGCGGGCGCGGCGAGGCCAAGGACTTCGCCACCATCGAGCGGCTGTCGCTGGGCGGAGAGTTCCCCATCAACACCAACGGCGGCCTGCTCGGCGAGGCCTACATCCACGGCATGAACGGCATCACCGAGGGGGTGCGCCAGGTGCGCGGCACCTCGCACAACCAGGTCGGCAACGTCGAACACGTGCTGGTCACCTCCGGAACCGGCGTGCCGACTAGCGGTCTGATTCTCACACCGGCCGGCTGAGGGAGAGTTGATTCCGTGGCTCGCGCTCCTGACCGCCCGCGACGGCGTTGAGCTTGAGCGCGAGCGTCGAGCGTGCATCCTCGGCGGGCTTCATCGGCGTGTCGCCTACCGGTGTGCACGCTCAACGCCGCTGCGCCAGCGCCCGCAGGAAGAACGCGAGATTGGCCGGCCGCTCGGCCAGCCGTCGCATGAAGTAGCCGTACCACTGGGTGCCGAAGGGGACGTACACCCGCAGCTGGTTACCGGCCGCGACGAGACTCCGCTGCTCGTCGTCGCGGATGCCATAGAGCATTTGATATTCGAATTCGCCGCTGCGGCGGCCTGATTCGCGCGCCATCTCCGGCACCGCGCTGATGATCTCCGGATCGTGGGAGGCCACCATCGGGTAGCCGGACCCGGTCATCAGCACTCGCAGGCAGGCCAGGTAGGAGTCGTTGACCTCGGCGGGCGCGCGGTGAGCCAGCGAGGCGGGTTCGTCGTAGGCGCCCTTGCACAGCCTGACCCGGGCGCCGGAGTCGGCGAACTCTTCGCAGTCGTCCAGGGCGCGCCGCAGGTAGGCCTGCAGAACCACGCCCAGCCAAGGAAATTCGGTGCGCAGGTCGCGCACGATGCGCAGCGTCGAATCGGTGGTGGCGTGGTTCTCGGCATCGACGGTGACCCACACAGCCGCGCGCTGGGCGGCCGCGCAGATCGACCAGGCGTTCTCCCGCGCGATCTTGTGCCCGTCGCGTCCCAGCGACTGCCCCAGCGCCGACAGCTTGACCGAGACTTCCAAAGGCCGGACTACGCCGCTCGTGGGACCGAGCCCATCCAGCGCCTCGATCAGGTCCAGGTAGACCCGCACCGCCGCGTCGGCGCCGTCGGGGTCGGCGACGTCCTCGCCTAGATAGTCGACGCTGACGAAGCGACCCGAATCACGCAGGGCCGCCGTGCAATTCAGGGCCGAGTCAATCGTCTCCCCGGGGATGAACCGGTGCACCACTTTCCGGGTGACCGCCAGCCGTTCGGCGGTGCGGCGCAAGCCATCGCGGCGGCTCGCGGCCATGATCGCCGGGCGCAGCGTGGCGGCGAACAGCCCGGCCATCAGTCGGCGCCCATATGCGGATAGGTGTGGTCGGTTGCGGGGATGAAGGTCTCCTTGATGGTGCGAGCCGACGTCCAGCGCAACATGTTCAGCATCGATCCGGCTTTGTCATTGGTGCCCGAGCCACGCGACCCCCCGAACGGCTGGCGCCCGACGACCGCGCCGGATGGCTTGTCGTTGATGTAGAAGTTGCCGGCCGCGAACCGCAGCCGATGCTGGGCGGTGAGCACGGCGTCGCGGTCCTCGGCGATGACCGCGCCGGTCAACGCGTAGCGAGACCCGGTGTCGACGACGCCGAGGATCCGGTCGTAATCGTCGTCGGGGTACACGTGCACCGACAGCAGCGGGCCGAAGTATTCCGTCGCGAACGACTCGTCGCCCGGATCGTCGGACAGTAATACCGTGGGCCGGACGAAATAGCCTTCGCTGTCGTCGTATTCGCCACCGACGGCGATGGTGACGTGCGGCGCGCCCTTGGCCCGTTCGATGGCGTCGACGTTCTTGATGAAGGCGCGCCGGTCGATCAGCGCCCCCCCGAAGTTGGTCAGATCGGTGACGTCGCCGTAGCGCAACGCCGCGGTCTTGCCCAAAAAGTCGTCACCCATGCGGCGCCACACCGACTGCGGTATGAAGGCCCGCGACGCCGCCGAGCACTTCTGGCCCTGGTAGTCGAAAGCACCGCGGATCAGCGCCGTGCACAACACGTCCGAGCGCGCAGAGGCGTGTGCGACGACGAAGTCTTTGCCGCCGGTCTCGCCGACCAGCCGCGGATAGCTGTGATAGCGGCCGATATTGGCGCCCACCCGCTGCCATAGCTGCTGAAACGTCGCCGTCGACCCGGTGAAGTGGATTCCCGCCAGCCGCGAGTCGTCCAGCGCCACATCGGACACGGCGAAGCCGTCTCCGGTCACCAGGTTGATCACCCCGGGCGGCAATCCGGCCGCCTCGAGCAATCGCATGGTCAGGTAGGCCGACAACGTCTGGGTGATCGACGGCTTCCACACCACGGTGTTGCCCATCAGCGCCGGAGCGGTCGGCAGATTGCCCGCGATCGAGGTGAAGTTGAACGGCGTGATCGCGTACACGAAGCCGTCCAGCGGCCGGTATTCGCTGCGATTCCATTCCCCCGGCCCGCTGATCGGCTGCTGCGCCAGGATCTGCCGCGCGAACGCCACGTTGAAGCGCCAGAAGTCGATCTGCTCGCAGGGCGCGTCGATCTCGGCCTGGTAGACCGACTTGGATTGGCCGAGCATGGTCGCGGCGGCGATCTTCTCCCGCCACGGCCCGGCCAGTAGGTCGGCGGCGCGCAGGAATATCGCGGCACGCTCGTCGAACGGCATTGCCGCCCAATCGGATTTCGCAGCGGTTGCGGCTTCGATGGCGGCGGTCGCATCCGCGTGCCCGGCGTTGGTGAGGGTGCCCAGCGTCGCGGCGTGCCGGTGGGGCTGGACGACGTCGATGCGCTCGCCGTCGCCCATGCGGTGTTTGCCGCCGATGACATGCGGGAGGTCGATCGGGTGGTCGGCCAGAGCGGCCAGTTCGGCGTTGAGGCGGGTGCGCTCCGGGGAGTGCGGTGCGTATTCGTGGACCGGCTCGTTGGCCGGCATCGGGACCTGGGTTATCGCGTCCATGCCGCAAGGATCCCCGCGGCGGGCGCGCAGTGAATTAGCCGATCGGACAAGATGAGCCGCTAGCGGTAGTAAGATCGGACAACATGTCCGGCGTGGGGCTGGGACAGCTGCTACTTGCGTTGGACGCGACCCTGGTGAGCCTGGTTGACGCGCCCCGGGGCCTGGACCTGCCGGTGGCGTCGGTGGCGCTGATCGACTCCGACGACGTGCGGCTCGGGCTGGCGGCCGCGGCGAGTTCCGCCGACGTCTTTTTCCTGTTGGGTGTCGTCGGCGACGAGGCCCTGCGGTGGATGGACAGGCAGACGCGCGAACACGTGCCGGTGGCCATCTTCGTCAAGGAACCCTCGAATGCCTTGGTGGCCAAGGCGGTTGCGGCCGGCTCGGCTGTGGTGGCCGCCGACCCGCAGGCCCGCTGGGAGCGGCTCTATCAGCTGGTCAACCACGTCCTGGAGCATCACGGTGACCGCGCGGACGCGACGGACGACTCGGGTACCGACCTGTTCGGGTTGGCGCAGTCGCTCGCCGACCGCATCCACGGCATGGTCAGCATCGAAAACGCCCAATCGCACGTCCTGGCCTATTCGGCCTCCAACGACGAAGCCGACGAATTGCGCCGCCTCTCCATCCTGGGCCGGGCGGGTCCGCCCGAGCACCTCGAGTGGATCGCCCAGTGGGGCATTTTCGATGCGCTGCGGTCGGGAGGTGACGTGGTCCGCGTCGCCGAGCGGCCCGAGCTGGGACTGCGACCGCGACTGGCCGTAGGGGTCTACCAGCCCCCGCCCGACGCGCGGCGATCCCCGGTGTTCGCCGGCACCATCTGGGTACAGCAGGGCTCGCAACCGCTCGCCGACGACGCTGAGGAAATGGTGCGCGGTGCCGCCGTGCTGGCTGCCCGCATCATGTCGCGGTTGGCGGCCCGACCATCGACGCACGCCCGCCGGGTGCAGCAACTTCTCGGCCTCGCCGATGCGGATGCGGATGCGCATGTCGACGCGGCCGCCATCGGCCGTGAACTCGGTCTTGCCGCCGGCGGCGATGCGGCCGTGATCGGATGGGACGTGGCGGACGGCTCGCCGCGCCAGGCTCGGCTCGCTGACGTCATTGCGCTGAGCGCCAGCGCTTTTCGTCACGACGCCCAGGTCGCCTCGCACGGTGCGCGAACGTATGTGCTCCTTCCGCAGACGCACAACCGGGCCGTCACCTCATGGGTGCGCGGCACCATCGGCGCCATGCGCGCCGAACTCGGGGTGCAGCTGAGGGCGGCGATCGCCGCACCGATCGCCGGCCTTGCGCGGGCCGCCGCCGCGCGCATCGAAGTCGACCGCGTGTTGGACAGCGCAGAGCGGCATCCGATTTCGTTCGGACAGGTCACGTCACTGGCCGAAGCGCGTACCGCCGTGCTGCTCGACGAAATCGTGACCCTGGTCGGTAGCGACGAGCGGTTGATCGATCCTCGGATCGCGGCGTTGCGCGCTGACGATCCGGTGCTGGCCGAGACGCTGCGGATCTATCTGGATGCCTTCGGCGACATCACCGCGGCCGCGCAATCGTTGCGAGTGCACCCGAACACGGTTCGCTACCGGGTGCGCCGGATCGAGAAGTTGTTGTCGGCGTCGCTGGCCGATCCCGAGGTGCGGCTGCTCTTTTCGCTGAGTTTGCGGGTGCTGGAGAGCGGCTAACGCGGTCGGCGACGGCCCCTATTGGCTGTTCGCCGTCTCGGATTCCTCGAGAAAGTGACCCACCACATCCGGGCCGGTGGAGTGCATCTTGATGGAAAGCTCCAGCAGCCTGTCCTTGGCCTGCTTCGGGAGCAGTTCGATCGAGCGGGTGGTCGCCGAGTCGTACTTCGCCCCGGGAAAGCGCTGCAGCAGAACGTCTTTCTGCTCCTCGGTGGCGTAGATCTCGAGCAGCTTCATGCCGGCGAACGCCTCGATCGCCCGGTCCGCCATTCCCGCATTGGCCAGCGCTTCCAGGCGTTCCTCGTTGATCCAGACGTTGACCTTGATCCTCTTACCACCCGCGCTCATGAGTTCTCCAATTGGTTCAGCGTAAAGACCGGCAGTCTGTCTTTCAGATACTCCTCGGTGACGAACGGCGAACCCTGGCCGTACTTGGCGGCGCTGTCCATCACCACTTCGAACACCTCGTGCCGCATCACCTTTTGGGTCGGCTTGACCTCGTCGGTCAGGATGCTGCGAATCAGGCTGCCGCTGAAGCTTTGTGACTTTTCGTCGTGGCCGCACAGCGCCGAGTTGGTGACCTCCTGGCAGACCGGGCAGTACCAGTTCTCCCGCAAGAACACCGGTTTGATCCCCAGCTCGCCGCGGTGCTGCTTGAGGATGTTCTGGGAATCGTACGGGTGGTAGAAATCCCCGACGCCGGCGTGGTCGCGGCCGAACATGTGATGCGTGCAGCCGAGGTTCGTCCGCAAGATCGCATGGAAGATGGCCTCCCGGGGCCCCGCATAGCGCATGTCCCACAGCGTGAACGACACCAGGTGGACGTCCTCGCGGAAATACCCGCTGGTCCGCAATGCGTTCTGCGCCAACAGGATTGCCTCGTCGATGTAGTCTCCTACACGTTTCTGGCCGATGATGGCATTGACCAGCACACCGGTGTTCAGGTTGTCGACGGGCTGGTCCTCGTTGGCCGCCAGCCACGCCTGCTTCATCAAGGCCTCGTGGCCGGTGTGCGGAACGTTTCGGGTCTGATGGGCGACCGCACGCTTCCAATCCTTTTTCGCCAGCGCATCCTTGTGCTGCCGCGGAGTCAACCAGAAGCTCTTGAACGGCTCGTTGAACACCGGCTCATTGATGAGCGTGATGTCACCGCCGATGAAGCGATTCGCGTAAGCCAGGGTCTTCTTGACTCCCGGGTGCCGCGGATCGGTGGTCCCGTAGGTCTTTTCGGCCATCCGCTCCAAGTCGTACTCGTAGATCTCGGAGACCTCGAAGATCGCCATCGGGGCATCGAGATATTCGAGCACGACGCGTTCGCCCTCTTTCACCCCGAACTTTTCGACGTCTTGCGCGGACAGATCGAAGACGATCGGGATGCTCCACAGCGTGCCGTCGGGCAGTTGAAAGTCGTCCAGCGTGCCATCCACTTCGCGCCGGCCCATGAACCCCGACAGCGGGGTGAAGAACCCGTACGACAGGCTGATCACTTCGTGCGCGGTGGCTTTGGAGATCGGGATGCGCGCCAGCCCATCGATCTGACTCGCCGCATTCTCCGTGGACACCCGTTCCACGATCGGCTTCCCGTTATGACCCTGATAGCTCATGAAAATGACCTCGTTTCGGTAATCAGCGACCGGACGACGCCGTCACTGCCGGACTGTCCGCTACGCGTCTCGGCGGACCGGGCCCGAGATGACACCGACCCGCTCGAGGTGGGCGATGACCTCCTCGGCCAGCGTGTCCGCGTCCTTGCTGCCGCCTTCGAGCCTCAGTTCCGGTCGCGCCGGTGCCTCATAGGGGTCGTCGATTCCGGTGAATCCCTTGATCTCGCCGGCCCGGGCTTTCTTGTAGAGCCCTTTCGGATCACGCTGCTCGCAGATCTCGATCGGGGTGTCGATGAAGATCTCCTGAAAATCACCGTCGTGCAAGGTGGCCCGAATGGCGTCACGATCGCGAACGTAAGGGCTGATGAAGGCCGTCAAAGCGATGACGCCCGATTCGCAGAACAGCTTCGCGACGGCGCCGATCCGGCGAATGTTCTCCTCGCGATCCTGGGCGGAGAATCCCAGACCGAACCGCTTCGCGAACTCGGGCCCATGGCGCTCTTCGAGCAGTTCCGGGCCGGCATTGAGCCCATAGCGGACGTTGTCTCCGTCCAGCAAGAAGCTGCGGATGCCGCGCTCGTAGAGCTTCTGCTCGACGACGTTGGCCACCGTGCTCTTGCCGCTGCCGCTCAAACCGGTGAACCAGATGACGCAGCCCTTGTGCCCATTGAGGCCCTCGCGCTCGGCGCGGCTTATCTGATGTTCGTGCCAGGTGATGTTGTTGGCCATCTCCAGCTCCTGTTCACGACGTTTCGGCCGCGTAGACGCGTGCGCACGAGCGGGAACCGACCGTCTCGACAGACGATGACGAAACCCTTACGGCCACTTACCATCCTTCGCATCGCATCGATCCTGGCCACCCACTTACCCATATTGTTTATCAATCAATCCGGATCAGAACCAGTCCACAAGTAAAGATGGCCAAATTAAGCCGGTTTCTCCTCGCGACCATCCTGCGGGAAACCGCTTAGGGGCCGCGGAGCTAGGTGTCGCTGGTTTGTCCGGAATCCTCGGACTCGGTGTCCTTCGCCGGATCCTCGATGACGTGATAAGTCGGATCGATCAACGACATAGGCCGGTTGCCGGATTGCTTGGGCTTGCCCGTGATCCGCAGAACCTGACCGGGCGCGATGTCGGCCCCACCGTGCCCGGAGCGGAAGGTGACGCCGATTTCGCCGCTGTTGTCGCCTACGACGACGTGGCGGCGAGTCCGCCTGCCTTCGTTGATGTCTTCGATTTGATTCACCCGTCCTTCAAACGTGGCGCGCTGCCCGGGTATCAGACCCGATACGGTGATCAGCGCGGGCCCGCGGTCGGGGTGTTCATACGCTTCCACAACCTGGTCTTCGTCTTGGCTGATCCAGGCCTCCATCTTGTCGAGCTCGCGCGCGACCCGTTGCTCGAAGTTGTGCGGGTAAGCCTGCTGGATCCGCGTTTGCACGTCGTAAGGCACGATCGTCGCCGCGGCGTCCGGAATCAGGCTGACCGCGCGGGAGACTTTGTCCGCCGTGCGGTCGTGCAGAAGGCGACCCAGCAATGGTGCGTACGTGCGGCGCGGTAGTAACACCGTGACGTTGGTGTTCCGATGCTCATCGCGAGCCTTGGCGACCAACACCTGCGCCGCCCGGGTGATCCGCCGGTCTGGGCAGTCCACCACTCGCAACGGGGTGTCGAGTTCGAAGTGGTCCCAGCGCTTTCGCAGCTGCGCCGCGTGGGCCGGGTCGACCATGAAATGCACCGCGATCAACTCGTCGGCCCGCAGTCCCCTGCCGTAGCGCAGCGCCTCGATCACCGCCAGGTCAACGGAGTTCACAAACACGAAGACCTTGTGCCGCGCGTATTTCACCAATTCCGGACGGTCGGTGCGGAACATCTCGAGAATCGCTGCCTCGGCACGGTATTCGCGATTGAGTCGCATCAGCACGAACACCAGCAAGGGGAACACGACGACCACCAGCCACGCACCCTCGGTGAATTTCGCGACCGCGAAGATGCCCACCACGATCGTCGACAGAATCGCCGCGGACAGGTTGATCGCCAGCCGGCGCCGCCAACCCCGCTCCCGATGCGTGAGGTGGTGTTTGGTCATGCCGTAGCCGGCCATCGAAAAGCCGGTGAACACGCCGATCGCATAAAAAGGCACCAGCGCGTTCACCGAACCGCCCGTCACCAGCAACAGAAGCACGGACAGGCCGGTCAGCGCGATGATCCCGTTGGAGAACACGAGTCGGTGCCCACGTTTCATCAGCTGGCGTGGCAGGAACCGATCTTCCGCAACGAAACTGGCCAGAGCCGGAAATCCGTTGAAACTGGTATTCGCCCCGGTGAACAAGATGGCGGCGGTAGACGCCTGAACCAGCGTGAAGAAGACGTCGCCGAGCACGCCGTGCCCGAACACCGCTCGCCCGATCTGCGACAAGACCGACGGATATTCTTCCAGATATGGGGTGGCATGGGTGACGTACGCGAGGAAGGCGACACCACCGAGTAAGAAACCCAGAATGGCTGCCATCGCGGTAAGCACCCGACGTGCGTTGCGCCCCTGCGGCTTTCGGAACACGTCGACGGTATTCGAGATCGCCTCGACCCCCGTCAACGACGAACCCCCATTGGCGAACGAGCGCAACAGCGTCAACACCGTGGCGCCCATCACCAGGCCACCGCCCTGATGGACCGGCACCGTCCCGGCCAGGTGTGCCGGGTCGTATACCGGCAGATCGCCGAATAGCGCTCGCACCACCCCAACGATGATCGTCAAGCCGACCATGGCGGCGAAAAAGTAGGTCGCGAACGCGAACTGCCATCCCGCTTCCTTGAGCCCGCGCAGGTTCAAGTAGCAGATCATCACCACCACCCCGACGGTGATTTGCAGACTATGCGGGCCAAGCGCAGGGATGGCGGACACCACCGCAACCGTCCCGGCCGCCGACTGCACAGCCACGGTGACGACATAATCGATCAACAGTGCCGCGGCCGCGACCTGCGCGACCCGGGGCCCGAAATTCTCCCGTGCGACGATGTACGACCCACCCGCTCGGGTGTAGGCCATCACGACCTGACGATAAGACGCGGCGACCAAGACCAAGATCAGCAAGATGACGCCGGTGATGGGAAGCAACAACACGAATGCCGCAAGACCTGCATGCGGCAGCAATTCGATCAAGACCTGTTCGGGGCCATAGGCCGTCGACGAGATCGCGTCCGGCGACAGCGCCCCCAGCGCCACCGGATTCGAAAGCTTTTCCGATGCTAAGTCTTCGGTGATCAGCGGCTTCCCAAGGAACACCCGTTTCGCGATGTCCCCTACCGAGAGCGGGATGCGCAGCTTGCCGGTCGAACTGGTCACGACCACCGTCCTTACCCCGAGAACGTGAAATGCCTCCGATGCATTGTGCACGCAAGGGCGGGCTCTGGATGCCCAGGTGGTGGAGTCGGCTAGGAGAGCCGCTGCACGGCGGCGGCGATCCGCTCATCCGTGGCCGTCAGCGCAACCCGCACGTGCTGCGCACCGCGCGGCCCGTAGAAATCACCCGGCGCCGCCAAGATGCCGCGCTGCGCCAGCCAGGCAACGCTGGCATGGCATGGCTCGCCGCGCGTGGCCCACAGGTAGAGGCCGGCTTCAGAATGGTCGATGGCGAAGCCGGCCGAACGCAGGGCGGGCAGCAGGGCCGCGCGGCGCCGTTCGTAGCGCTCCCGCTGCGCCAGTTCGTGAGCGTCGTCGTCCAGTGCGGCAACCATGGCCGCCTGCACCGGCGTCGGCACCATCATCCCGGCGTGCTTGCGCACGGCCAGCAGTTCGGCGATCACCTCGGGGTCTCCGGCGACGAAGCCGGCCCGGTACCCGGCCAGCGACGAGCTCTTCGACAAAGAGTGGATCGCGATCAGGCCCGTGTGGTCGCCTTCGCACACCGAAGGGTGCAGGATCGACAGCGGCTGGTCGTCCCAGCCCAACCCCAGATAGCACTCGTCGGAGGCCACCAGGCAGCCCCTGTCGCGGGCCCATCCGACCACTTTGCGCAAGTGATCGACGCCCAGGACGCGGCCGGTCGGATTGCTCGGCGAGTTCAGGTAGTACAGCGACGGCGATTGCGGGCCCAGCTGGGTCAGGGAATCCGCGCGCAGCACCCGCGCCCCGGCCAGGCGGGCCCCGACGTCGTACGTGGGATATGCCAGCTCGGGCACCACGATCACGTCCGCGGGCCCCAGGCCCAGCAGCGTGGGCAGCCACGCGATCAGCTCCTTGCTGCCCACCACCGGAAGCACGGCCTCCTCGGTCAGCCCGGTGATGCCGAACCGGCGGTCCAGCGCGGCGACCGCCGATTCGCGCAGCCGGGCGGTGCCTGCGGTGGCGGGATACCCCGACGCCGATGCGGCGGTGGTCAGCGCCTCCTGGATCACGGGGGCAACGGGGTCGACCGGGGTGCCGACGGAAAGGTCGACGATCCCATCCGGATGCGCACTGGCCTGCGCTTTCGCATCGGCCAGGGTGTCCCAGGGGAACTCGGGCAGAGACGCCGACACCGCCGGCCGGCCCTTTTTGAGCTGGTGGGGCACCGGGCCGCTCAGTCGCCTTCGCCCTGGGGTGGCAGATCCTTGACCACTTGCGGGTCGTTCTCGGTCATGCCCACCTTGGCCGCGCCGCCGGGCGACCCCAGCTCGGCGAAGAAGTCGGCGTTGATCTGCGTGTACTGGCTCCACTGGTCCGGCACATCGTCTTCGTAGTAGATCGCTTCGACGGGGCAGACCGGCTCGCACGCCCCGCAGTCGACGCACTCGTCGGGGTGGATGTAGAGCATCCGAGCGCCTTCATAGATGCAGTCGACCGGGCACTCCTCGATACAGGCTTTGTCCTTGATGTCGACACAGGGTTCGGCGATCGTGTAGGTCACAGACGTCTCCTCCAGGTACTCCGGCTGAAATGTGGGCTGCTGTTCAGCTCGCACCGGCGTGTACGACCGCCTCCGGTGAAGCTTTCGGTTACTGATACTAGACGTTGCAGATACAGGTCAACCATTCGGCGCGCCTGTCGGTTCACCGATTTAAGACCGTCAGTCTCGGACCCTGCGAGGCGACCCCGTTTCGCTGAGCGCGAACGCCGTGAACAAGCGCTGAGCTGCACAGAGTAACGGCCCAGCGGCGGCCTGCGATATCCGTTGCGTCACAAGCACCCTCGCGGGGCCTGGTAATCTCGGGCGAGAGCCGGCAACCGCTTGGCAGATGTCACCGCCGTAGCGCGGCGCATTAATTGGGGAAGGGTTCCACACATGAGGCTGTCGTTGAGCAAATTAGGCGTTGCGGTTGGCAGCGCAGCGGTGGCGTTGACCGCCGCGGCCGGGGTCGCATCGGCCGACCCGGTCACCGATACCACCTGCAACTACGGGCAGGTCATGGCCGCGCTGAACGCGACGGACCCGGCCACCGCCCAGCAGTTCAACCAATCGCCGGTCGCCCAGAGCTACCTGCGCAAGTTCCTCGCCGCGCCGCCGGCGAAGCGCGTGCAGATGGAGCAGGAGATCCAGGCAATGCCGCAGGCCGCGGCGTTCATGGGCACGATCCAGCAAGTCGCCACCGTCTGTAACAACTACTAGGCCGACCGAGCGCGGACTGCTCAGTAACCGCTGAGCAGTCCGCGCACCCGTCCTAGTTCTTCGGCGCCGGCGCGGCTGCGGATGCGTGACGGATCGGCCGGCCTGCGGCCCCACAGCAGCAGCACGCGCGCGGCGGCGTCGGTTTCCAGGGTGGCCAGGCCTTCCGGCTCGGCAAGGCCGATGCTGACCTGATCCGGCTCGGCGGCCAGGACCACATCGTCGGTGCCGTCGGCTCGCAGGCGAGCCTCGATGCGCTCACCCGGACCCAGCAGCTTGGCCCCTTTCACCAACAATGGCCTGCCGACGGCCACGACGCTGTGGGTGGTCATCCACGGCTCGGCCAGCCGGGCCTGGGCGGCCGGCTCGTCGCCGGTGATATCCCAGCTGTGCAGGACGAGTTCTTCGCGCATGTGCTCGGCGAACCAGGGCACTTTCATGGTGCGCCCCGTCCAGGCGACGTCGGTGTCGGCGGGCACGCCTTCGGCCGCCACCGCGACCTCGTTGAGCGTGGCCATCCTGTCGGTCAGCGCGTCCCACAGATCCGCGTCGTTCAAGGCGCGCAACGGGCCCTCGCGCTCCTCGAAGCTGCGGGTGGCCACGGGCTGACCGTCCAGGTGCGCGCCGAGCACCCGCGCGAGTTCTTCGGCGTTTCCGGCCTGATGTACCACGATGTCGCGCACGGTCCAGGCCTCGCACCACGTGCCGGCGTCGGGCCCGCGCCCGCGTACCGCATCCACGAACGGTGCCCACTCGGGAAATCGGTCGTCGTCGATTCGTCGCTTCACGGCCTCGGGTATACCCGCCGCCTGTGACAAGAAAGCGAACTACGCGGCCATGGGCGTGTAGTCCGTGGTGCGCTGCCGCGCCGGGCGGCCGATGCCCGCGGCGATCGCGGTCAGCTCCGCCACCGTCTTGGACGAGCCGTGTTCGGAACCGGCCATCCGCGAGATGGTCTCCTCCATCAACGTGCCGCCCAGGTCGTTGGCACCGCCGTTGAGCATCACCTGCGTGCGCTCGACGCCGAGCTTGACCCAGCTGGTCTGGATTTGAGAAATGCGGCCGTGCAACATGATTCGCGCCAGCGCATGCACCGCTCGGTTGTCACGATGGGTGGGCCCGGGGCGCGACGCGCCGGCCAGATACAGCGGTGAGCTCTGATGCACGAACGGCAGCGGTACGAACTCGGTGAAACCGCCGGTGCGGTCCTGGATGTCGCGCAACACGTTGAGGTGGCCCACCCAGTGCCGCGGGCTGTCGACGTGGCCGTACATCATGGTCGACGACGACCGCAGCCCGACTTCGTGTGCGGTGCTGACGATTTCGATCCACAGCGACGTCGGCAACTTGCCCTTGGTGAGCACCCAGCGCACTTCGTCGTCCAAGATCTCGGCGGCGGTGCCGGGGATGGTGTCCAAGCCGGCTTCGCGCAGGCTGATCAGCCACTCACGAATGCTCATCCCGCTCTTGGTGACACCGTTGGCGATCTCCATCGGGGAGAACGCGTGCACGTGCATCGAGGGAACCCGCGCTTTGACGGCGCGGACCAGGTCGGCGTAGCCCGTCACCGGGAGCTCGGGGTCGATGCCGCCCTGCATGCACACCTCGGTGGCGCCTTGGACGTGGGCCTCCCACGCGCGATCGGCGACCTCGTCGGTGGACAGCGAGTAGGCGTCGGCGTCGCCCTTGCGCTGGGCGAACGCGCAGAACCGGCACCCGGTGTAGCAGATGTTGGTGAAGTTGATGTTGCGGTTCACCACGAAGGTCACGTCATCGCCGACGGTCTCGCGGCGCAGCGTATCGGCAAGGGCGGCAACCGCTTCCAGGGCCGGACCGTCGGCGGTCGCCAGCGACAGGTATTCGGCGTCGGAGCAGCCGGCCGGGTCGCGCTCGGCCGAGCGCAGCGCCGCGAGCACGTCGGTGTCCAGGCGTTCGGGCGCTTTCGCGCCTTGGGCGGCCAGTTCGTGAACGTGGGCACGGATCGATTCCCAGTCGCCGAAGGCGCTGTCGATGTCGCTGCGGGTTTCGGTGTTGCGGCCCTCGCTGTCGATCGCCGCGTTGAGGTCGACCCGGCCCGAGGAGCCGACGTCGTCGGGCTCCTGCCAGGGCATGCCTACCGGGTTGACGTCGCGGGCCAGTCCGGTCACGGGATCGGCCAGCGCGCTCACGTGTCCCTGCACGCGCGGGTCGATCCAGGCCGAGCCGGCCTGAACATATCTGGGTTGCGCGGTCAGCCGCTGCACCAGCTCGTAGCCGGCCGCGGCGGTGACGGCGGCCAGGTCTTCCAGGGCCGGCCACGGCCGCTCGGGGTTGACGTGGTCGGGCGTCAACGGTGAAACCCCGCCCCAGTCATCGACTCCGGCACCGATCAGCGCCAGACACTCGTCGCGCGACACCAGGTTCGGCGGCGCCTGGATGCGCATTCCCGGCCCGAGCACCAACCGCGCGACCGCCACCGTCGCCAGGTAATCCTCGATGCCGGCATCGGGGACGGCGGCCATCGCGGTGTGTTCCTTGGCCCGGAAGTTCTGCACGATGACTTCCTGCACGTGGCCGAACTCCTTGTGCGACTTGCGGATCGCATGCAAGGTGTCGGCTCGCTCGGCGAGGGTCTCGCCGATGCCGACCAGCAGGCCGGTGGTGAACGGAATCGACAACCGACCCGCGTCGGTCAGCGCGCGCAGGCGCACGGCCGGGTCCTTGTCCGGGCTGCCGTAGTGCGCAAGACCTTTCGTCTCGAACAACCGCCGCGATGTCGTCTCGAGCATCATGCCCATCGACGGCGCCACCGGCTTGAGCCGCGCCATCTCCGACCAACTCATCACGCCTGGGTTCAGGTGCGGCAACAGCCCGGTCTCTTCGAGCACCCGGATCGCCATCGCCCGCACATAGGACAGCGTGGAGTCGTAGCCACGCTCCTCGAGCCACTCGCGCGCTTCCGGCCAGCGATCCTCGGGCCGATCGCCGAGGGTGAATAACGCTTCCTTGCAACCGAGTTCGGCACCGCGCTTGGCGATGTCGAGAATTTCGTCCGGCTCGAGATACATGCCGGCCCCCTGGGCGCGCAGCTTGCCCGGGACGGTGACGAAGGTGCAGTAATGACAACTGTCCCGGCACAGATGAGTGACGGGGATAAAAACCTTGCGCGAGTAGGTGATCGGCAGCCCGCCGCCCGGGCCGCGCCGGCCGGCCGACTCTAGGCCCGCGTCGCGCACCCGCGCCGCGCTGGCACACAGATCCGCAAGGTCCGCCCCGCGCGCGGTCATCGCGACCGCCGCCTCATCGATGTTCAGCGCAACGCCATCCCGAGCCCGTCGCAGTACCCGTCGCAGCGCCGAAGCGCTGACCTCAGCGGAGGCCTTACCCGGGACCACCGGGTTGGGCAGAGCGGTAGGCTCGTCGCCCGGAGTCAACAGCACCTTCGTGTAACTTCCCCACGATCGAATTTCATCCGTGCGTCCCAACATAAATCGTGGCACCCGCTGGCGGGTCCCGTCTGGGCAACAGTCAACAGTAGCGGCACGCCCGCGTGGGCACGCGGGCGACATCCCGGCCGAACGTCAGGCGCCCTGGCCGCGCCGCCATAGCACCCATACGGGTGGTACGACGCCCAAGACCAGCAGCAATAAGGCCCCGTACGCCATCAAGCCGCGACCGCCCAGGATGACGTCATCGGCCGGGCCGCCCATGCTGATCACCGCCACCGTCAGGAGCCACGTCCACAACGGCAGGGCCGCCGCGCGGGGTGAGCCGGTCCAGCGACCGGCGGCCCACACCAGCGCCGCGTTGACCAGTCCGGAGACCAGTCCGCTGACGGGGAAGGGAACCGTACCGAGGTAGAGCGGCAGCAGCAGAGCTCCGGCGAGTGCGGAGAGCACCCCGTCGACCGCCAAGAGGGCCAACACGACGAAACGGATCGCGGGGTCGGTGGCACCGCTGTCGTCGACGGACGCGACGCGTGGCTTGGTTTCGGTCAGGTCGGGACGCTGTCGATGTTGGACAAGATGGAGCCGATAACCCACTGAAAGTTGTCCAGCCGGTCCTGCCAGTGCTGCTGGTTAGGGTCCAGGTCGGGGTCCATGCGAATTCCTTCCGTGGCTGCCTGTTTGGCAGCTTACCGCGTCGAGGCAGCCGGGAGACCAAGCCCCGCGAGCAGGTCCGTTTCCCAACCGCGCTCGTCGCGCTCTCCCGCGGCACCGGCGGCGAGCACGTAATGCTCGTCCCCCGATATCGGTATCGCCACGTTGTTCGATAGCGCGCAGGCCCGACCGGTCGGCCCGACCACCACCTGGGTGGCGTGCGCGGCCAGCGCCGCCCGCTTGGCCGCCAGCGCCTCCGGTCCGGTCTCGATGACGGCGTCGATGTCGTCGTCGGCGTAGCCGAAGGTGAACTCCTCTTTGGGCGGGATCGACCACTCCGGCCGCAGATCCGCGGGCGTCAGCGCCGAGATGGCCGCCTCGAATGCGCGGCTCGCGAAGACCGACCAGTACAACTTCGGTGCGGCCCAGGCCTCGCCGGGGAAGTCGGCGGCGCCGGGTCCCGGGCCGGCCGCCGCCACGGCGGCCACCGTGATCCGGTGCGCGTGCACGTGATCGGGATGGCCGTAGCCGCCGCCACGGTCGTACGTCACGACGACGTGCGGGCGCTGCTCGCGAATGACGGCCACCAGCGCGCCGACGGCCTCGCGCTCGTCGGCATCGATGAATCGTTGCCGGTGCCGCGCCGGCGTGCCCCGCATGCCCGAATCGCGCCATCGGCCGGCGCCGCCGAGATAGCGGGGTTCGTCGATGCCCAGCGCCCGCAGCGCGGCGGTCAATTCGCCGATCCGGTAGCCGCCGAGCTGGTCCGCGCGATCGACGGCGAGTCCGGCCCAACGATCGCCGATCACCTCGCCCTCCTCGCCCAGCGTGCAGGTGACGACGCGGACGTCGGCCCCGCGGGCGGCGTAGTGGGCGATGGTGGCGCCGGTGCCGAGGCTTTCGTCGTCGGGATGCGCGTGGACGAACAGCAGCCGCGGCGTCTCAGGCATGGACGGCACCCTACCGTCAGCGGCCACGATCGCGGCGGCCCGGCGGCTACCCGTCGGTAAGCGGCGGATAGGAACGCGCACGGCTACTATCAAGGCGTGCCCCAGCTCACGGACGAAGACCAGACCACCAACCGAAGCCGCCGGCGAGGTGAGGTCCTGGAACGCGCCCTGTACGAGGCCACCCTCGCCGAGCTGACCGAAGTCGGTTACGGGGGCCTGACCATGGAGGGAATCGCGGCGCGCGCCCACACCGGCAAGGCCGCGCTCTACCGGCGCTGGGACACCAAATGCGAGCTGGTGCATGCCGCTTTGGTTTTCGCGCTGCCGCCGCTGCCCGAACTGCGTTCCGGCCGGTCGGCCAGGGAGAACCTGCTGGCGATGTTTTCCGCCCAGCGTGACCTGCTGGCCGGGAAGACCGGCTTCCCGGGGCTGGACGTCATCCATCAGCTGTTGCATGAACCCGAGATGCGGGCCATCTTCGCCGATGCGGTGGTGCGGCCGCGGATGAAAATCGTGGAATCGATCCTGCAGGCCGCCATCGAAGACGGCGACCTCGATCCGAAGGTCGTCACTCCACTCACCGCACGCATCGGGTCGGCCCTGATCAACCAGCACTTCCTGCTGAACGGAGCACCACCGAACCGGCGTGAGCTGGCGCTGATCGTCGACACCGTGATCCCGCCGCGGGCCGCGGGCCCCGCAGGCTGACCCGCGAGTTACGGCCCGGTCTTGACCCATTGGCCGGCATCGCCGACGATGCCGACCGGAACCGCACCGGACAAGCTGACGTTCTGCACGCTGGGACCGGCCCCGACGATCGTGGTGTCCTGCAGGATCGGCAGCACGGTCGACATGTTCCACAAGCGCGGCTCGACCGCGGTGATCACGTCGTTGATGTTCTTGGTGCCGTTGAGGGCGGCGTCGATGTTGGACTGGATGCTGCGATCGCAGATCCCGGTCAGGTTCGACGGCGCCTGCACCAGGGCGCCGGGATCGGCCGGACGGCTGGGGGGCGGCGTCGTCGTCGGCGTGGTCGACGTGGCGGTCGGCCCGGTGGATGGCGTGGGACCGGCGGTGGGCGACGGCGAGGGCGCCGGCCCGTTGGAAACGGGCACCTGGGTCGATTCCAGTGCGCGACAGCCGTACCGGGACGCGAGCCGGGTCGCCAGGTTTCCGCCGGCCTGATGCCAGCCGACGATCGCGTCCACGCGGTTGTCGTTCAGCGCGTCGTGATACAGGGTGACCGGGTCCAGGGCCAGCACGGTCGCGGCGATGCCGACGTTGCGCAACCGGTCGGCGGCGGTGTTGGCCACCGCGACCGAGGTCGGGTCATTCGCCGCGACCCCGATGACCAGTGAGAGCTCTTGGCCGTCCTTGCTGATCCGGCCGCGGATGACCTCGGGCGGCCCGGTGTTGGGCGGGGCGGGCGCGGGTGACGCCGAGGAGTTGGGTTCCACCTTGTAGCCGGCCCCCTCGAGCAGCGCCAACGCAGCAGGCGTCGACATCGCCGGTGGGGCGGTGGGCTCGTATCCCGGGTCGCTCGGCGCACGGATCTGGGCCTGGTCCAGGGTGACGGTGTTGTCGCTGCCCGCGCCGACCGCGGCGAGCAGGTCCACGTCCAGCAGCCCCAAGATCGCCTTACGGACTTGCGTGTCAGCCAATTTGGGCTCGTTGGCCCGCAGCGTGAGCTGCATGACGCGCGGCGTCACGATGCGGGCGGTCCGGACATCGGGAATGGCGGACAGCTGCGCGAAGGCCGCCGACCCGCCGTGCACCTGCGCCACCTGGGTGTCGCCGTTGCGCACGGAATCGGCCAGCGCGGCCGGCGCTCCGGCGCGCCGGAACAGGATGAGCGCGGGTTTGGCCGGTGGCCCCCAGTAGCGGTCGTTGCGCGCCACCAGGATCTCGTCGCGCTGCGGGTCGATGCTCTCCACGCGGAACTGCCCGCCGGTGACCGGAAGCGCCCGGGCCAGCCCGGCCGCGAAACCCCCGGGCACGTCCTTGACGATGTGCGCCGGAAGGATGTTGCTGAACAACTCCTTCCACGCCGGATATGGTTCGGCGAAGGTGACCACCGCCTGCTTGCCGCCCTCGAGGGACTGCACGCCGGTGATGAGGTCATAGCCGGCCGGGTCGACCACGCCCGGCTGGCTGACCATCTGGTGCCACAGGTACCAGAAGTCGTCGGCCGCGATCGGCGCGTTGTCCGTCCACTGCGCCTCGGGCCGGATCTTGTAGGTGACCGTGAACGGGTTCTGACTGGTCACCTCGGCGGACACCAATAGGGTCGGGTCCATCTCCCAGCGCGAGCCGGTCGGCATGTTGGTGTCGGGGACCGGCCGAAACGCGCTCGGCAGCACCAGAGCGCTGATCGCCGCGTTCACCGGGGACAGGTCGGACAGCAGATGCGGATTGAAGCCCGCCCCGATCGAGTCGATGCCCATGATGATCTCGCTGACCCGGGGCGGCGGCGGCACCGAGTTGTGCGGCGTATCGGTGCTCTGCGGCGCCGGCGGCGGGTTGACGGTGCAGGCCGAGAGGACGAGTCCGACCAGCAAGATCAGGCCGGCGAGCACCATCAACCAACGGCGGACTCGTCTCGGCACGCTGCTCAGGGTATCGAGCAGCCGCGCAGCGGGCCGTCCGGCCACGCGGTGTTAACCCCGTGCCTTGGCGCGCGATCGGGTGCGAGCCCGCGCCGTGGCGTCCAGCTCGACCTTGCGCACCCGCACGATCTCCGGGGTCACCTCGACGCATTCGTCTTGCGCGCAGAACTCCATGGCCTGCTCGAGATCGAGCTCGAGCGGCCTGGCCAACGTTTCGATGACATCGGCGGTCGACGACCGCATGTTCGTCAGCTTCTTCTCGCGGGTGACGTTGATGTCGAGATCCTCTGCGCGCGGGTTGATCCCGACGACCATCCCCTCGTAGGTGTCCTGGCCGGGTTCGACGAAGAACTGGCCGCGGTCGGCGAGCTGGATCATGGCGAACGGTGTGATGGTGCCCGCGCGGTCGGACACCAGCGACCCGGTGTGGCGGGCCCGGATCTCCCCCGCCCACGGCCGGTAGCCGTCGAACACGGCGTTGGCGATGCCGGTGCCGCGGGTCAGGGTGAGGAAGTCGGTGCGGAAACCGATCAGGCCGCGGCTGGGCACGACGAAGTCCATCCGGACCCAGCCCGCCGCGTGGTTGGTCATCTCTTCCATGCGGCCCTTGCGGGCGGCCATCAGCTGGGTGATGGCGCCGACGAACTCCTCGGGGCAGTCGATGGTCATCGCCTCGAAGGGCTCGTGCAGCTTGCCGTCGATCGTCTGGGTGACGACCTGCGGCTTGCCGACCGTGAGCTCGAAACCCTCGCGGCGCATCTGCTCGACGAGCACCGCCAGCGCGAGCTCGCCGCGGCCCTGTACCTCCCAGGCGTCGGGCCGGTCGATATCGACGACCTTGATGGAGACATTGCCGACGAGTTCGGCGTCGAGCCGCGACTTCACCATGCGAGCGGTCAACTTGTGCCCCTTCACCTTGCCCGCCAGCGGCGAGGTGTTGGTGCCGATGGTCACGGAGATGGCGGGCTCGTCGACGGTGATGCGCGGCAGCGCGTGCGCGTGGTCCGGGTCGGCCAGCGTGTCGCCGATCATGATCTCCGGAATGCCCGCGACCGCGACGATGTCGCCGGCGATCGCCTCGTCGGTGGGGGTACGTTCCACGCCCTCGGTCACCAGCAGTTCGGTGATCTTCGCGTTCGTGATGACGGGATGCCCGTCCACCTCGCGCATCCAGGCCACCTGCTGGCCCTTGCGGATCCGGCCCTTGTAGATGCGGATCAGCGCGAGCCGGCCGAGGAAGGCCGAGGCGTCGAGGTTGGTGACCAGCGCCTGCAACGGCGCCTCGGGATCGCCCTGCGGCGGCGGGATGTGCTCGAGCAGCACGTCGAACAGCGGATCGAGGTTGTCGCCCTCGGGGTTCTCACCGTTGGCCGGTTCCGTCGTGCTGGCGATGCCCGCCCGTCCCGACGCGTACAGCGTCGGCAGGTCGAGGGCGGCCTCGGCGGCCTTCTGGGCGTCCTCGTCGAGGTCCGATGCGACGTCGAGCAGCAGGTCGTGGCTCTCCGAGACGACCTCGGAAATCCGGGCGTCCGGCCGGTCCGTCTTGTTGACCACCAGGATCACCGGGAGGTGGGCGGACAGGGCCTTGCGCAGCACGAAACGGGTCTGCGGCAGCGGGCCCTCGGAGGCGTCGACCAGCAGCAGCACCCCGTCGACCATGGAGAGTCCGCGCTCCACCTCGCCGCCGAAGTCGGCGTGGCCCGGGGTGTCGATGACGTTGATGACGGTCGTCGTTCCGTCCGCGTGCTTGCGATGCACGGCCGTGTTCTTGGCCAGGATCGTGATGCCCTTTTCTTTCTCCAGATCCCCGGAGTCCATGAGGCGTTCGACAGCGTCGTCGCCGCGGTGGTGCAGCGCGCCCGACTGCCGCAGCATCGCGTCAACCAGGGTGGTCTTTCCGTGGTCGACGTGGGCGACGATGGCGACGTTGCGAAATAGCACGTCGGTGATTGTGGCAGCGGGCGCCCGGGATAGCGAACCGGCTGGTGGCCGGGCGCCCTTAGCGGGCGGCTACGGCGTTTGGTGTGCGGTGGCGGCGGGCCGGGTCGGCGTGTCGTCGCCCTGGCCGCACAACCAAAGCGCAGGCCGAACGCTTACCAGCCCCGCCGGCGCGGTGCGGTACCGACGAGTTCGCCCTTGGCCGCGGCCTCGCGGCTGCGATAGACGATGTAGGGCCGGAACAGGTAGACGACCGGGGCGCTGAAGACGTGCACCAGCCGGGTGAACGGCCACAGCGTGAACAGCACCATGCCGATCAGAGCGTGCAGCTGGTAGTCCAGCGGCGCGTTGATCATCACCTCACCGTGCGGCTGGAATATCCAGATCCGGCGGAACCACATACCGACGGTGTAGCGGTAGTGGAATTCGCCGCCGTGCGGGCCGGTGCCGATCAGGTCGCAGTACAAGCCCACCACGATGGCCAGCAGCAGCACCACGTACATCACCTTGTCGCTGCGGCTGGTCGCCATGGTGACCGCCGGGCGGGTGAACCTGCGGTAGATCAGCAACCCGATGCCGATCAGCGTCGCGATGCCGGCGATCGACCCGGCGATGACCGCCTGCAGGTGGTAGAAGTGGTCGCTCATCTTCATCATCTGGGTGACCTTCGGCGGGACGAAGAGCCCCATCACGTGTCCGGCGAACACCGCCAGGATGCCGAAATGGAAGATGGGGCTGGCGATGCTCAGCAGTCGCGACTCATAGATCTGGGAGGACCGCGACGTCCAGCCGAACTTGTCATAGCGGTAGCGCCACCAGGTGCCCACGATCAGCACCGACAGCGTGACGTAGGGCGCGATGTCCCAGAACAGGACGTTGCTAAACACTCGGCGTTCCTTTCCGGGGTGGCACGGTCAGGGTAAACGGTTGCAGCCCAACGGCTTCCGCCGGAGGTCCGGCTTTCGCCAGCCGATCGGCGCGACGCGCTTCCTGATCTGTTGCGGCGGGCAGGGTCTCGCAGACCGCCGCCACGGTCGGCTCGTAGACCGACTTGGCGTCGGCCAGCGCGCCGCGCAGCACTTCGATGGGCACCCGGTGCTGGTTCAGCAGTCGCCGACCGGCCTCGGGATCCACGGTGGCGGCGAATTCGAGCACCACGGTCAGATGATCGGGCGCCTCGCCGCCCGGCGGCGCCACACCGGCCTCGCGGTAGGCAGTGGCGAACGCCAGCATCTCCCGTCCCCGGTTGCGGGTGTCCCCCGCGGTCCAGTAGGTCAGGTACATCGTGGCGCGCCGGCGCATGTCGAAGGTGGCGACGTAGTCCATCGCGGCGGCCATCGGCTCGCGGGTCCGCAGCGACGCCACCGTCTGCCCGAGCAGCGACGCGGAACCCCCGATATGGCTGAGCAACTCGTCGACGACGTCCAGTCGCTCGCTCAATCCGTCGTCCGGGTAGGCCAGCAGCAGCGACGCCGCCTGCCACACCAGACGATCCTGTATCGCCCGGCTGCTGGAGCGCTCACGGAGCGCCGAAAGCAATTTCATCGGTGCTGCTCTTCGGGAAACATTCCGGCCGGCACCTGGCCGCCGTCCCAGTTGAGCAGGTTCACCCGCGTCGATCGCCGGCTGTTGGCCGGATCGTCGCCGCGCTGCTTGAGGGTGTGGAAGGTCTCCACCGACACCACCGGATCCGACTCGTACATGCCGGGGCCACCCTCACCCGTCAACGAGCAGCCCATCTCCTCGAGGTCGCGCGCCTGCGGCGCAAACGCGGTCGGAATGACGTAGCGCTCTTCGTATTTCGCGATGGCGAGCAGCCGGTACATTTCGTAGATCTCCTCTTCGGTCAGCCCGACCGAATGGGGGATGTGCGGCTGGGTCTCGCGGCCGAGGTTGATGTCACGCATGTAGGAACGCATCGCCGCCAGCCGCCGCAGCACGCCCTCGACCACAGCGGTATCGCCGGCGGTGAACAGTTCGGCCAGGTACTGCATCGGGATGCGCAGCGCGTCCAGCGCGCCGAACAGGTTGCCGATATCTTCCCCGTCGTGCCCGTCGCGGCTGACCGCGTCGACCACCGGCGAGAGCGGCGGGATGTACCAAACCATCGGCATGGTGCGGTATTCCGGGTGCAGCGGCAGCGCCACCTGGTAGGTGTGGATCAGCGCGTACACCGGCGAACGCTGCGCGGCCTCGATCCACTCGTCCGGAATGCCCTCCGCCCGCGCGCCGGCGATGACCTCCGGATCGTTTGGGTCCAGCAGGATTTCGCACTGCGCCGGGTAGAGATCGGTCTCCTTTTCCACCGAGGCGGCTTGCAGCACCTTGTCGACGTCGTAGAGCACCACGCCCAGGTAGCGCAGCCGGCCCACACACGTCTCCGAGCAGATGGTCGGCAAGCCGACCTCCATGCGGGGATAGCACAGCGTGCACTTTTCGGCCTTGCCCGTCTTGTGGTTGAAATAGACCTTCTTGTAAGGACATCCGGATACACACATCCGCCAGCCGCGGCAGCGGTCCTGGTCGACCAGGACGATGCCGTCCTCGCTGCGCTTGTACATCGCACCCGACGGGCAAGACGCCACGCAGGATGGGTTGAGGCAGTGCTCGCAGATGCGGGGCAGGTAGAACATGAAGGTTTCTTCGAGCGAGAGCTTGACCTCTTCACTGACCTTCTTCAGGATCGGGTCTTCGGCCAGGATCTCCGGCGACCCGGCCAGGTTGTCGTCCCAGTTCGGTCCCCACGAAATCTTCGTCGGCTCACCGGTTATCAGACTCTTGGGTGCGGCGGTGGGAAAGGTGTCGCCCGCGGGCGCCGTGGTCAGGTTCTCGTAGTCGTAGGTCCAGGGCTCGTAGTAGTCGCCGATCAGGGGCAACTTCGGATTGGCGAAGATCCGCAGCAGCTTGTGCAGGCGGCCACCGTCGCGCAGCCGCAGCCGGCCCTTCTTGTCGCGGATCCAGCCGCCGCCCCATCGCTCCTGGTCCTCGTAGGTGCGCGGATACCCTTGTCCGGGGCGGGTTTCGACGTTGTTGAACCAGACGTATTCGGTGCCGGGCCGGTTGGTCCACGCCTGCTTGCAGGTCACCGAACAGGTGTGACAACCGATGCACTTGTCGAGGTTCATCACCATCGCCAACTGCGCCATGACCTTCATCGCGCTCCCCCCTGCCGCGTCGCGTCGGTGCGCATCAGTACCGCACCTCCTGGCTGCGACGGCGCACGACGGTAACCTCGTCGCGCTGGTTACCGGTCGGCCCCAGGTAGTTGAACGCGAACGCGTGCTGGCCGTAGCCACCGGCCAAGTGGCTGGGCTTGATCCGCACCCGCGTCAGCGCGTTGTGGTTACCGCCGCGCTTGTTGTTGGTTTCGGAGCGCGGCGTGTCCACGGTGCGCTCCTGGACGTGGTAGACGAAGACCACGCCGTCGGGCATCCGGTGCGAGACGATCGCCCGGCACACATAGATGCCGTTCACATTCACCGCCTCGACCCAATCATTGTCGCGCACTTGAATTTTGGCGGCGTCGCCTGGGCTCATCCACATCGTCGGGCCACCTCGCGACAACGAGAGCATGTACAGGTTGTCCTGGTAGGTGGAGTGGAACGACCACTTCGAGTGCGGGGTCAGATAACGCACGGTGAGCCCGATGCCGTCCTCGCATGGGCCGAGCGTGGGCTGGCCGAACAGGCGCGCCATGTCCAGCGGCGGCCGGAACACGGGCAGGTGCTCGCCGAGCTCTTCGACCCAGTCGTGCGCGAGATAGAAATGCATCCGTCCGGTGAGGGTGTGGAACGGCTTGAGGTTCTCGATGTTGATGGTGAACGGCGCGTAGCGACGGCCGCCCGTCTCGCTGCCCGACCATTCCGGGCTGGTGACCACCGGAACCGGCCGCGCCTGCGTATCGGCGTAGCTGATGCGCTTGTCTTCGCTGCCCTCGGCCAGATGCACCAGCCGTTGACCGGTGCGCTTCTCCAGTTCGTGGAAACCCTCGACCGCCAGCCTGCCGTTGGTCGTTCCGGACAGCAACAGCAGCACGTCGGCCATCCGCGAGGCGCTGGTGATGGCCGGACGTCCCGCGGCCACACCCGATTTCAGCACCCCGAACTTGGCGGCGAGCTCCTCGACCTCCCGGAAGGGGTGCACAGTGACGCCCTTGGTGGTCAAGCCGAATTTGTCGACGAGCGGGCCCAGGGTCCGCCACTTGTCGTAGACGGCGGTGTAGTCGCGTTCCACCACGGTGAGCTTGCCCATGGTGCGGCCGGGCACCGGCGTCGCGCCGGAGTGCAGCCAATCCTGTTCGGTGCCATCGGGATAGGCCATCGCATCCGGGGTGTCGTGCTGCAGCGCGCTGAGCACCACATCGGTGCGGGTGCCCAGGTGATCCTTGGCCATGGCGCTGAAGGCGCGGGCGATCGCACCGAAAGCATCGAAGTCCGAACGGGTTTCCCACGGCGGATCGGTAGCGGCGCTGAAGGCGTGCACATAGGGGTGCATGTCGGTGCTGGAAATGTCGGCCTTCTCGTACCAGGTCGCCGCCGGCAGCACGATGTCGGACACCAGCGTTGTCGAGGTCATCCGGAAGTCGATCGACATCATCAAGTCGAGCTTGCCCTCGGGGATGTCGCCCTCACACGTCACACCGGTGGGCCGCACGCCGTCCTCCGGCGGCAGCGCCGAAGCGTTGGAATCGGTGCCTAACAGGTGGCGCAGGAAGTATTCGCCGCCTTTGCCCGACGAGCCGATCAGGTTGGCGCGCCAAACGGTAAGCACCCGTGGCCAATTCACCGGGTTGTCGGGGTCCGTCACGGCAAGCTTCAGCTTGCGCTGGCCCAGTTGTTCGGCGACGTAGTCGGTGACGTCGCGATCGGCGGCGCGCGCCTCGTCGGCGACGTCCAGGCTGGACCGGTCGAACTGGGGGTAATACGGGCTCCATCCCATGGCCACCGCGGACGCCAGCAGGTCCATGGTGTGCTTGCCCGCGAACCTACCTCGCCCCACCGGGCTGGCCAGCTTGTCCGCCCCGTATCCGTCGTAGCGCCATTGGTCGGTGTGTGCGTACCAATACGAGGCGCCGGGCACCTGTCGCGGCGGGCGCACCCAGTCGGTGGCCATTGCCATCGTCTGGAAGCCGGTGAGCGGCCGGACCTTTTCCTGGCCTACGTAATGCGCCCAGCCGCCGCCGTTGCGGCCCATCGATCCGGTCAGCATCAGCAGCGCCAGCACCGCACGGTAGATCGCGTCGCTGTGGAACCAGTGGCAGATGCCGCCGCCCATGATGATCATCGAGCGGCCGCCGGATTCCTCGGCGCTGTGCGCGAATTCCCTTGCCACGCGGATGGCCTGGGCGGCCGACACGCCGGTGATCGCTTCCTGCCACGCCGGCGTGTTCTGCTGGGTGGCGTCGTCGTAGCCGGTGGGCCATTCGCCGGGCAGCCCGGGCCGCGCGACACCGTATTGGGCGAGCATCAGGTCGAAGACGGTGCACACCAGGTGTTTACCGATACGGCGTACCGGGACACCGCGCGCCACGGTTGTGCCCTCGCCGTCGACGGTGTCGAAGCTGGGCAGGTGCACCAGCGCGGTGCTGAGGTCCCCGTTGGCGCCGTGTGCGTCTCGCACACTGAGCGTCGGTACCAGGTCGCCGAGATCCAGGTTCCACTTCCCGACCCCGGATTCGCCGTACCGGAAACCCAGCGAACCGTGCGGCACCACAACCGAATCGGTCGTTTCGTCCAGCACCGCGGGTTTGAGCGCCGCGTTCTCCGAGCTCTTGAAGGCCTCGCCCAAATCCGCTGCCGTCAGGTTCTTCCCCGGCACCAGCATGTCGCCGCGTTCTTCCAACTTGATCAAAAACGGTAGGTCGGTGTAGCGGCGGGAGTAGTCGATGAAGAACGGAACCTGCTTGCGCACATAGCATTCCGAGAGAATGACGTGGCCCATCGCCATGGCCAGCGCCCCGTCGGTCCCGGCTGCACAGGGCATCCACTCATCGGCGAACTTGGTGTTGTCGGCGTAGTCCGGGCTGACGGTCACCACCTTGGTGCCGCGGTAGCGCGCCTCAGCCATCCAGTGCGCGTCGGGCGTGCGGGTGATCGGGACGTTGGAGCCCCACATCATCAAATACGCCGCGTCCCACCAATCCCCGGATTCGGGCACATCGGTCTGGTCGCCGAACACCTGCGGCGAGGCCACCGGGAGGTCGGCATACCAGTCATAGAACGACGTCATGGGGGCGCCGATCAGCTCGAAGAACCGCGAACCGGCGGTGTAGGACACCATCGACATCGCCGGGATCGGCGAGAATCCGGCGACGCGATCCGGTCCGTACGTCTTGATCGTGTGCACGTGGGCGGCGGCGATCAGTTCGGTGGCCTCGGCCCAGGTGACCCGAACCAGCCCGCCCTTCCCACGCGCCTGCTGATAGCGGCGACGACGTTCCGGATCGGCCTGGATGTCGGCCCATGCCAGCACCGGGTCGCCCAGCCGCGCCTTGGCCTCCCGATACATTTCGACCAGCACGCCCCGGGCGTACGGGTAGCGCACGCGGGTCGGCGAGTAGCTGTACCACGAAAACGACGCACCTCGCGGACAGCCGCGGGGCTCGTACTCCGGCCGGTCCGGACCCACCGACGGGTAGTCGGTCTGCTGGGTCTCCCAGGTGATGATCCCGTCTTTGACGTAGATCTTCCACGAGCACGACCCGGTGCAGTTCACCCCGTGCGTCGAGCGCACCACCTTGTCATGGCTCCACCGATCGCGGTAGAACACGTCGGCTTCGCGGCCGCCCTCGCGCGTGACCGTGCGCAGGTCGGCCGAGATCTCGCCCGGCGTGAAAAAGCGCCCACTGCGCTCCAAGAGCTCCTCGAGCGCTCCGCCGATGTGAGGTGTGACAGTCAAGAAGTACTCCTCCTAGTCGGTGTCGCGCCTCGCCGCCAGGCCGTTTGTTCGGCTCCGTACGCGTTGTGCTCGGCAACCGGCCTTGTGAACCACGCGCCCGCACCAGCCCGGATCGCCTCAACGCGGCTTCGCAGGCCCGCGGGCTGGAGGGCAATACAGCACCAGCATAGGTCTGGATCGGGGGCGAGATCAGGTCCGCCGCGCGACGAAAAAGGCATCGTGAGCATCGGTTTTTGCGCACCGGCGAGCGAACCGGCCCGGCCCGGTGGCCGCGTCGGCATGGTCTTAACCAGCATTCGGCTCGCTATCGGCACGCACATTCAGGGCAGCTTCGTGTGGCGTCGTTATTACAAGTCATATTGTTCTATTCAGTTCACCGCGAGGACCTGCAACGCGGCTGTACATAAGCTGCCGGAAGTCTGTGGACTTGTTATGAGGTAGCCGTCAAAGGGCCCGGGCCAGGTCTGCCAACCAGCGGCGATCGGCCGGCACCCAGTCGAGATCGTGCAGCTCAGCCGCCGTGATCCAGCGCAACGCCCGGTGGTCGCGGGCGTCGGGTTCGCCCCGGATCAGGCGCACGCGGTAGGCCCGCAGCGTGAACCGGCCGTCCACCGCGATGTCGTCGCCCAGCCTGTCGCCCACGGCGACGTCGACGGCCGCCAGGCCCAGCTCTTCGGCCAGCTCGCGGGCCAGCGCGTCGCGCTCCGTTTCCCCCGGCGCCACCTTGCCTCCGGGCAGTTCCCAGCGACCGGCCAGCTCCGGCGGTCGGTCGCGTTGTGCCACCAAGACCTTGGCGTCGCAGATCAGGGCGGCGGCGACGACGATCTGGGTCGGCATGGCCAGTGACGGTATACCGTCGGGGCCCTCAGCCGGGCACGACGCCCGTGCCTCGCGACGGCCGACATCAGCCTCAATGCCATCAAACCGGCGTGATGTGGATCGAAATCCCTTGCAGCACAGTGGCTCTCTTACAGTTTGAGGGCGACCGTGGGATACTCGGTCCCAGTCGTTCACCATCTCTAATGGGCACTTCCCGGAATGGGGGTTGGCAATGAGCACCGAATCCGCAACGACGTTCCGCCGCACCTTCAGGGGCTATGACCCGGCCGCGGTCGATGCCTACATCCAAGTGTTGCTCGCCAAGCAGAAGTTCCTCGTCGACGAACTTCAGAACTGCCGGGCCCAGCGGAACGAATCCAGCGATGAAGCGGCCGCGCTGCGGATTGAAGTCGCCTGCCTCACGGATGAGGTCGCCCTGCTCTCGGACACCTCGCCGTCGCCCTACGCGATGCAACATCGGATGGCGAAGTTGCTGCGGCGTGCGCTCGATGAGATCTCCCAGATGCAGAGCGAGTCGCGCGCCGAGGTAGACGCGCTGATCGCCCAGGCGGAGGCCGAGACCGAGGCCGCCCAGCGAGAGCACCGGGAGTTGCTGGCGGACATCGCCGCGCAGCGAAAGGCGGTCGAGACGGAGTGCGCGGCAACCAGGAGAGAGTTCGACGCCGAACTCGCCCGGATGCGGGCTGACGCCCAAACGGCCATCGATGAGGCTTGGCAGCAAGCCCAGCACGAGCGCGAACAACTCCTCGCCGAGGCAAAACAGCGGGCTCGTCATTCCGATGAGCAGGCCAGGGCGGCGCTGGCGGAGTCGAATCAGCAACGGATCATGATCCTGGAAGAGCTGATGGGCGTCGCCCGCGACCTTCAGCGGGTTCCGGACATCCTCGAGTCGGCGTACCAGGAACGAAACAACCCGCCGGAGGAAAGCGTCGTGGTGCAGCTGGACCAGAAAAATCAGACGCCGGGTCCCGCTGTCGCCTCGTAGCCGACCACTCGGCTGGCGACGTCGCAATCCGGGGGTCTGTGCCTAACCCTTGATCGGCAGCGAAATCGTCTCCCCGGCATGGCCGGTTGACGGTATACCGTCGAGGCATGGCTGTGTTAACGGATGAGCAAGTCGACGCCGCACTGCCGGATCTCACCGGATGGGAGCGCGCCGACGGCGCCCTGCGCCGCTCGATCAAATTTCCGAGTTTTCTCGCCGGCATCGACGCCGTGCGCCGGGTGGGCGAGCACGCGGAGAGCAAGGACCATCACCCCGACATCGATATTCGTTGGCGGACAGTGACTTTCGTTCTCGTCACGCACTCCGAGGGCGGCATCACCGAAAACGACATCGACATGGCCCGCGACATCAACGGCATCGTCGACGACTAGCGCGTCGAACCCTGACGCTCGGCGCCGGTGGTCACGCTGGCGTGACGCTCGGCGCGCTCCCGGGCCCTCGGCTGCCGGTTGCCGCGATCCAGATCAACGTCGCCACCGCCGCCACGATGTACACCAGCCCGGCCCAGGCCAGATACCACGGCCGGCTTATCTGCCAGATGGTCGGCTGGGCGAAGCTCAGCAGCCACGGCACACCGATCAGGGTGAGCGCCAGCCAGCCCCAGCCGACGATGCGCGCTCCCCTTCGCTCGCGCGCCGGGCCGTGGATCGCCCAGATCATCAGCGGTACCAGCCACACCCAGTGATGGGTCCAGGAGATCGGTGAGAGCAGCAACCCGAACAACTCCACGACAAGCAGCCTGCCCAACCGGTCCGAGGGGTCCAGGGCGCGCCAGGCCAGCACGGCCAGCACGGCTGTGACGGCGACGGCGACCAGCAGCGGTGGACCGAATCCGACGTCGTGGCCCAGGATTCGCGAGATTCCGCCGCGCCAGGACTGATTGAACGAGGTGGCGATGGGTCCCACCCGGTGGGCATCGCCCAGCAGCTCGGTGAAGTAGTACCGGGCCTGGTCGCCGACGACCAAAGCCGAGATCCCAATCGTGGCAACGAAAACGACCGCGGAAAACACCGCGGCGGCCCACCGTCGCGCGCCGACCAGATAGACGCCGGTGATCGCGGGGGTCAACTTGATTCCCGCCGCCACACCGACCAGCAGCCCCGACAGCCACCATCGCGGGGTGCACACGGCCCACAGCACCGCGGCCATCAGCAACACGTTCACCTGGCCGTAATCGAATGTGCTGCGCAGCGGCTCGATCCAGATGGCGACCGCCGTCCACACCATCGCGACGCGCCGGCCGGCGGCGCCGGCCGCGGCGCCCATCAACCGCTGACTGAGCCGGATCGCCCCGTACAGCGCGGCCATGGTCGCGACCTGCCACAGGAAGGCAACGAGGCCGAACGGCAGCAGGTGCAGTGGGTAGAACACGACCGCCGCGAACGGCGGGTAGGTGAACGGCAGCGGGAAGTCCGGCGTCTGGTCGGCGTAGACGTAGCTGTACAAGGTGCCCGGGTGGTCGATCGCGGCGGATCCGCCGAGGTACACGTGCAGGTCGACGAAGTTCGCGCCGTTGGGAGCCAGATACGTCCAGGCCAACCGCGCGGCGATGCTCGCGATGAGCAGCATCGGCGCGGCCACCTGAAGGGCGCCCGTCAACCGCTGGGGCTTGCATGCCGCCGGAGCGGCCGAGGTGGTGTCTATCCGCCCGACTTTAGCGAGCGGGCAACGCGTCGCAGCGCCATCGGGTCGCACGCGCACCGATAAAGGGCCGTTGGCCGCTTATTCGACGCGTTCGGTCACCGATCTCACTCGTATCCGTAACGAGTCTATAAATGCCACACGTGTCACTTGAGTCCCATCTGCATCAAAGTAGCTTCAGCGACGGGACCTGTAATCGATCAATCAGGGAGAGTCATGCCAACCATCTGGACTTACATGCGTGCAGCCGCCGTCGTGGTCGGCTCGTCCGCAGCGCTATTGACGGGCGGTATCGCCCACGCCGACCCCGTGCCCGCCCCGGCCGTGCCGAACATTCCGCAGCAGCTGATCAGTTCGGCGGCCAATGCACCGCAAATCCTGCAGAACCTCGCGACCGCACTCGGCGCCACGCCGCCGGCGGCTCCGGCCACCCCGGGCATCAGCTTCCCGGGTGTTCCGGCAGCCACCTCGCCGGCAACCGCGGCGGCTCCGGCGGCGGGTCTTCCGTCGATTCCCGGACTGACCGCGCCGGCGAGCCCCACCACCCCGGCGTCGTCACCGGCGGCCAGCCCCCTCGTTCCGGGACTGGCGCAGTCGGCGGCCCCCGCCGCGCCATCGACGGCGACCGGCGGCATTCCGGGGATGCTCCAGGGCCTCACGGGTGCGCAGCCCGCGGCTGCGGGCCCCGCCGCCCCGGCCGCTCCGTCGATCCCGGGCCTGCCCGCGATCCCGGGGCTGTCGTCACCGGCGGCACCGGCCACTCCGCCCGCCCCGCAACTACCGCAGGCGCAGGTCAACATGCCGGCGATGCCGGCCGGCCTGCCGGTCAGTGTGCCTCCGAAAGTGACGCTCCCGCAGGACCTGCCGGCGCTCGCTTCGGGTCAGGCTCCTGCCGCGCCCGGGGCACCCGCGCCGGCGCCCAGCCCGGCAGGACCGGCAGCGCCGCTGCTTGCCGCCCTGCCCTGATCAGTTCGTAAACGGCTAAACCACTACTGAGAACCGAGGACACCGTGGCAACCACTTGGAATC
>NZ_JCALEJ010000012.1:0-137966 GCF_059813315.1 Mycobacterium sp. NGS11 | reverse complement strand
TCGAGCCGCGGGACCGAACCCAGCAGCCCGACGGTGTAGGGCATTCGGCGATCCCGGTAAAGCGTTTGCACGTCGGCGGATTCGACAACCCGCCCGGCGTACATCACCAGGGCGCGGTCGGCGAATTCGGCGACGACGCCGAGGTCGTGCGTGATGATGAGCACCCCGGCGCCGGTGAGGTCGCGCGCCGTTTTGAGCACCTCGAGGATCTGCGCCTGCACCGTGACATCCAGAGCGGTGGTGGGTTCGTCGCAGATCAACAGGTCGGGGTCGTTGGCGATGGCGATCGCGATGACCACCCGTTGTCGTTCGCCGCCGGAGAGCTCATGCGGAAACGCGCGGGCTCGTCGCTCCGGCTGCGCGATTCCGACCAGCTCGAGCAATTCCACCGCCCGCCGGCGGGCGGCCTTCCCGCCCACCCGCGGCTGATGGATTTCGATCGCTTCGGCGATCTGGTCGCCGACGGTGTAGACGGGCGTCAGCGCCGACATCGGATCCTGGAAGACCATGCCGACCGTCTTGCCGCGAAACCGCGACATCGCGTCATCGCCGAGGCCCAGCAGTTCGGTGTCGTGCAACCGCACCGAGCCGCGCACCCGCGCGTACTCGGGCAACAGACCGATCGCCGCCATCGCCGAAACGGACTTCCCCGAACCGGATTCGCCGACCATCGCGACGACTTCTCCGGGTTCGATGTGGTAGCTGACACCGCGCACCGCGGAAACCGGCGTGCCACCCGTCGGGAAGGTGACCGCCAAGTCGGTCACCTCGAGCAGCGCGCTCATCGGCCGCCCCCGCCCAGCACCGCGCTGCCCGGGTCGAACGCATCCCGCAGGCCATCACCGGTGAGGTTGGCGCACACCAGGATCAGCACCAGCACGCCCGCGGGAAACAGAAACACCCAGGGAAAGGTGGTCGCCGATTGGGTGCCGTTGGCGATCAGCGTTCCCAGCGACACGTCCGGTGGCTGGATGCCGAAACCGAGGAAGCTCAGGCCGGTTTCGGCCAGGATGGCCGAGGCGACGTTGAGCGCGGCGTCGATGATCAAGATGGACGCCACGTTGGGCACCACGTGACCGATGATGATGCGGCGGCTGGACACCCCCATATACCTTGCGGCCCGGATGAATTCGCGTTCCCGCAGACTCATGGTCATGCCGCGCACCATGCGCGAGCTGACCATCCAGCCGAACCCGGCGAGCAGCAGGACCAGCATCAACACGTTGGCCGAGTTCTTGATTCGGGGTGTCACGATCGCGATGAGGATGAAGGCGGGCACCACCAGCAACAGGTCGACCACCCACATCAGCGCGCGGTCGCGCCAGCCGCCGAAATAGCCCGCGACCGACCCGACGGTGGCGGCGACGCCGGTGGAGATGACCGCGACGCAGACACCGATCAGCATCGACTTCTGCGTGCCGCGCAGGATCTGCGCCAGCAGGTCTTGACCCAGCGCGTTGGTGCCGAGCCAGTGGCGCGCGTTCGGCGGCTGCAGCAGGGCGGTGAAATCGAGATCGTCGTAGGAATAGGGCAACGCCGCGGGCAGGGCGTAACAACCGACGAACAGCAATACCAAGAACGTCAGCGATGCCACAGCGAACCTGTTTCGGGCAAACCTCCGAAGGACCAGGGTGCGGCGTGAGGTGAAGTCCGCGACTTCGTGACCCGAAAACCCGTGCGCGGCATCGACGTTCGGCTGGGACGTCATGACACCCGCACCCGCGGATCGAGGGCCGCGTAGAACACGTCCGACAGCAGGCCGGCCAGCAGCACCACCGCGCCGGAGAACACGGTGATCGCCGCGATGATGTTGGTGTCCTGCGTCGCGATGCCGGCCACCAGCCATTCGCCCATGCCGTGCCAGCCGAAGATCTTCTCCACGAACACCGCGCCGGTGACCAGGCCGGCCACGCCATAGGCGAACAGGGTGGCCAGCGGGATCAATGCGGTGCGCAGCCCGTGCTTGACCAGCGCCCGCCGGCGCGTGAGGCCCTTGGCGCGCGCCGTGCGAATGAAATCCTGGCCCAGGACGTCCAGCATCGCGTTGCGCTGGTAACGGCTGTATCCCGCCGCGGCGGCCAGCGCCAGGGTCAGGGACGGCAAGACCAGATGCCGCAACCGGTCGAGCAGTTGCGCGCCCGTCCCGCCGCTCACCCCCGGTGAGGTCTCGCCGGTGTAATCGAAGATGTGGATGCCCACGGCCCAGTTCACCCGCAGCGCGCCAAGGATCAGCAGGCTGGCGATCACGAATGTCGGCGTGCTGAGAACCAGCAGTGCCACCATGGTGACGACGCGATCGCTGAGTCGATACTGGCGGATGGCGCCCCACGCCCCGGCCGCTATGCCCAGCACGGTGCCCACCAGCGAACCGATGACCAGCAAGCGCAGGGTTACCCCGATGCGACGCCACAGCGTCGTCCCGACGGGCTGCCCGGTGACGGTCTTGCCGAAGTCCCCGCGCAGGGCGTGCGACGCCCAATGCGCGTAGCGGATCGGTATCGGCTCATCCAGACCCAGCGTGTGGGCCTTGGCGTCGATCACGGCTTGTGGCGGGCGCGGATTGCGCTGCAACAGGCTGTCCAGAGGCCTGAAGGCCACCGACGTCAGGCAAAACGTCAGAAACGATGCCAGCGCCAGCAGCACAACGTAGTTGAGCAACCGGCGTGCCAGGAACCGAGTCATGTCCGCCCGCACACCCCACGTCGCATTGGGACAGGCTATCGATCCCGCAGCACAGCGTCGTCCCGCGGCGCGCGGGGCATTGGTCTCGCCTTCGGATCCGGTTGATTCTCATGCGTGAATCGCGTGTGATCGGTTGTTAGGATCCACCGCGGTGCGAGCCGTGCAGCAAACGCAGCACGGCTCAGGCCGCGACCGTGTGAGGGAGGCCTGCGTGACGGTTACCGATGAATACCTGGCCAACAACGCCGATTATGCGAGCACTTTCGAGGGCCCGCTGCCGATGCCGCCGGGCAAACATGTCGCGGTCGTCGCGTGCATGGATGCCCGCCTCGACGTCTACCGCATCCTCGGACTGGGCGAGGGAGAGGCCCACGTCATCCGCAACGCCGGCGGAGTCGTCACCGACGACGTCGTCCGCTCGTTGGCCATCAGCCAGCGCCTGCTGGGAACGCGGGAGATCATCCTGATCCACCACACCGATTGCGGCATGCTCACCTTCACCGACGACGACTTCAAGCGCAGCATCCAGGAGGAGACCGGGGTCAAGCCGCCATGGGCGGCAGAGGCTTTCGGCGACCTCGCCGAAGACGTCCGGCAGTCGCTGCGCCGCATCGAGGGCAGCCCGTTCGTCACCAAGCACGTCTCCGCGCGCGGATTCGTCTTCGATGTGGCCACCGGCAAGCTCAACGAGGTCACGCTCTAGGGCTCAGCCGAGCCCTTTTCGCCGAGCGTGTTGTCACGGCGAAAAATCGGCCGGAATCTCGCCCTGAGCGCACGCTCGACGACGCGTCGGCTCGAGGCTGCTGCCCGCGGGCTCAGCCGACCTTGTAGGTCGCCAGCGCCTTGGCGACAAGTGTGCCCTGGGCGTCGACGATCTCGGCTTCGCAATTGACCAAGGACCGGCCGCGCCGCAACACCCGGCCGACGCCGATCAGGTCGGTGGCCCGGGCCGGCGCCATGAAGTCCAGCGCGATCGACACCGTGACGCCCCGCAGCTCGGGAGGGGCCTGCGCGCCGCACCATGCCGCCGCCATGACGGTGAGATCGGCGAGCGTGGCGATGGCGCCGCCGTGGACCATGTCGCCGATGGTCACGTTGGAAGGGTCCCAGGGCAGCCGGAGCCGCACTTCGTCCTCTTCCAGCCGGTCGGCGACGATGCCCAGCTTGACGACGAACGGGGACTGCGGGAGGAATTGCGCGATGACGTCACGGCCGCTCGGCGCGGAGGGGGAGGCTGGCATCCGTCCATGTTTGCGCACCCCCATCCGGGCGCAAAAGTGTCGTCGTGGCCCTTGGCGCGATGTGTCCGGTGGCTGGCGCGCACGCCGCGGACCGGGCGCTGGCAGGCCCCGAGGTTGACAGCGCCGGGCCGGCCTGGTGTCATTGCTTGCTAAGATGCTAAATCTGGTCAGTTCTGCCAGGTTTTACGAAGGAAGCTATGACCGGTGATCTGAAGGTGGCCCCCGCCGCAGGGCAGTACGAATTGAGTCATCTGCGCTCGCTGGAGGCAGAGGCGATCCACATCATTCGCGAGGTGGCCGCAGAGTTCGAGCGGCCGGTGCTGCTGTTTTCCGGCGGCAAGGATTCCATCGTCATGCTGCACCTGGCGCTGCGGGCGTTCCGACCCGGCCGGCTGCCCTTCCCGGTGATGCACGTCGACACCGGACACAACTTCGACGAGGTGATCGCGACCCGCGACGAGTTGGTGGCCGAGCACGGCGTGCGCCTGGTGATCGCCTCGGTCCAGGACGACATCGACGCCGGGCGCGTCGTCGAGCCGCGCCAGGGACGCAACTCGATTCAGACCGTGACATTGCTGCGGGCCATCGGGGAGAACAAGTTCGACGCCGCGTTCGGGGGAGCGCGCCGCGACGAGGAGAAGGCCCGCGCCAAGGAGCGCGTGTTCAGCTTCCGTGACGAATTCGGTCAGTGGGATCCGAAGGCCCAGCGCCCCGAGCTGTGGAACCTCTACAACGGCCGCCATCACAAGGGCGAGCACATTCGGGTGTTCCCGCTGTCCAACTGGACCGAATTCGACATCTGGTCCTACATCGGCGCGGAGAACATCGCGCTGCCGTCGATCTATTACGCGCACCGGCGCAAGGTGTTTCGCCGCGACGGCATGCTGCTGGCGGTCGACCGCAACATGCAGCCGGGCGCGGACGAGCCGGTGTTCGAAGCGACTGTGCGTTTCCGCACCGTTGGGGACGTCACCTGCACGGGCTGCGTGGAATCGCAGGCGGCCACGGTCGACGAGGTCATTGCCGAGACCGCAGTGTCGCGGCTGACCGAACGCGGGGCCACCAGGGCCGACGACCGGATTTCGGAAGCGGGCATGGAAGACCGCAAACGGCAGGGATATTTCTGATGACGACGTTATTGCGCTTGGCCACCGCGGGTTCCGTCGACGACGGCAAGTCCACCCTGATCGGTCGCCTGCTGTATGACTCCAAGGCCGTCATGGAAGACCAGTGGGCCGCGGTGGAGCAGACGTCCAAGGACCGTGGACACGACTACACCGATCTGGCGTTGGTGACCGACGGCCTGCGGGCGGAGCGCGAACAGGGCATCACGATCGACGTCGCCTACCGCTACTTCGCCACTCCCAAGCGGAAATTCATCATCGCCGACACCCCCGGTCACATCCAGTACACCCGCAACATGGTGACCGGCGCATCGACCGCACAGCTGGTGATCGTGCTGGTCGACGCGCGACACGGCCTGCTCGAGCAGTCCCGCCGGCACGCCTTCCTGGCGTCCCTGCTGGGCATCCAGCACATCGTGCTCGCGGTCAACAAGATGGACCTGATCGGTTGGGACAGAGAGAGATTCGAGGCGATCCGGGACGAATTCCACGCCTTCGCCGCCCGCCTGGACGTGCACGACGTGGCCACCATCCCGCTTTCGGCGCTACACGGCGACAACGTGGTGACCAAGTCGGACCACACGCCCTGGTACGAAGGCCCGGCGTTGCTGTCGCACCTCGAAGAGGTGTACATCGCGGGCGACCGCAACATGGTCGACGTGAGGTTCCCGGTTCAATACGTCATCCGTCCGCACACTCGCGAACACCAGGACCACCGCAGCTACGCGGGCACCGTCGCCAGCGGGGTCATGCGTCCCGGCGACGAGGTGGTGGTGCTGCCGGTCGGCAAGCGGACCCGCATCACCGCCATCGAGGGGCCGAACGGCCCGGTGGAAGAAGCCTTTCCGCCGATGGCGGTTTCGCTGACTCTGGCCGACGAGATCGACATCTCGCGCGGCGATCTGATCGCCCGCACGCACAATCAGCCCCGCGTCGCGCAGCAGTTCGATGCGACGGTGTGCTGGATGGCCGACAATGCGGCACTCGAACCCGGGCGCGACTACGTCATCAAGCACACCACCCGCACCACGCACGCCAAGGTGACTGCGCTCGACTACCGGCTGGACGTCAACACGCTGCACCGCGACAAGGCGGCAACGGCGCTGCAGCTCAACGAACTCGGCCGCATCTCGCTGCGCACCCAGGTGCCGCTGCTCCTCGACGAGTACACGCGCAACCCCAGCACCGGGTCGTTCATCCTCATCGACCCGCACACCAACGGCACGGTGGCGGCAGGCATGGTGTTGCGCGACGCATCGGCGCAGGCGGCGAGCCCGAACACCGTGCGGCACAAGTCATCCGCCATCGCCGAGGCCCGGCCCCGGGGCAAGACGGTGTGGTTCACCGGTTTGTCTGGATCCGGCAAGTCGTCGGTGGCCATGCTGGTCGAGCAGAAGCTGCTCGAAAAGGGTTCTCTGGCATACGTTCTCGACGGCGACAACCTGCGGCACGGTTTGAACGCCGACCTGGGCTTCAGCATGGCCGACCGGGCCGAAAACCCGCGCCGGCTGGCCCATGTGGCGGCGCTGCTGGCCGACTGCGGCATCGTCGTGCTGGTGCCGGCGATCAGTCCGCTGGCCGAGCAGCGCGCACTGGCCCGCAATGTGCACGCCGACGCCGGCTTCGATTTCTTCGAGGTCTTCTGTGACACCCCGATCGAGGAATGCGAGGCGCGCGATCCCAAGGGTTTGTACGCCAAGGCGCGCGCGGGGGAGATCAGCCAGTTCACCGGCATCGACAGCCCGTATCAGGCGCCGGTGAACCCCGATCTTCGGCTCACCCCCGACGCCACCGTCGAGGAGCAGGCGCAGCGGGTCGTCGACCTGCTCGAATCACGCGGGTAGCCGCCGGATCAGCCAGGCTGCGCCGAAATCGTGTCGTCGGGTGGCACAATCCTGTGCGTGCGCATGTCGGCGAAGGCGGAATATGCCGTGCGGGCGATGGTTCAGCTTGCCACGGTGCCCGACGGAACGCTGGTGAAGACCGACGATCTGGCCCACGCCCAGGGCATTCCGCCGCAATTCCTCGTCGACATCCTGACCAACCTGCGTACCGACCGGCTGGTGCGAAGCCATCGCGGTCGCGAGGGTGGCTATGAATTGGCCCGTTCGGGCAAAGACATCAGCATCGCCGATGTGCTGCGCTGCATTGACGGACCGCTGGCCAGTGTCCGCGACATCGGGCTCGGCGACTTGCCGTACTCGGGACCGACGGCGGCGCTCACCGATGTCTGGCGCGCGCTGCGCGCCAGCATGCGTTCGGTGCTGGAGGAGACGACGCTGGCCGACGTCGCCTCCGGCGGCCTGCCCAAGCATGTCGTGCAGCTGGCCGACGACTATCGCGAGCAGGAAAGCCGGCGGCACGGCACAGCGCGCACCGGCGACTAGGCGCAGCGGTTGCTCGCTCAGCCCGCCGATCCGTACGGGCTGGTAAGGATCTCCATGGCGTGGCCGGAGGGATCCAGGAAATAGACCCCGCGCCCGCCGTGATTGTGGTTGATCTCGCCGGGACGCTTGGCGCCCGGGTCGGCCCAGTGCTGCAGGCCGCGTGAGCGGATCCTGTCGTAGATGGTGTCGAACTCCTGCTCGGACACCAAGAACGCGTAGTGCTGCCGTGCAATGTCCGCGCCTTCGGGTGCGTCAGCGTAGTCGAGACTCACGCCGTGCTCGAGTTCGAGAACCATGAAGTGGCCGAAGGGCTTTGGGCCGGGCAGACCGAAGAGATCGGCGAGAAACCCGGCGGATTCCTGTTTGTCGCGTGACGCGACGATGGTGTGGTTGAAACTGATGGTCATAGTTCTTTCCAGTCAACCACTCCGATGCCCGGCCCGCCAACGCCGCGCTACTTCGGCGCGGTTAACTCCAAGGCGATGTTGTCGGGGTCGCGGAACTCCAATATGTAGGACGGCCCGATGTCTTTGAGCGGCTCGTGAACGACGCCGAGCTCATCGAGATGCGCTGCCGCCGAATCCAATTCATCTTTGCTGGCGAGGCGGAAGGCGATGTGGTCCAAGCCGACTCGGTCCTCGTCGAAGCGGTCATCGGCGACCGGCCGCAGCCCGAGCAGCGTGCCACCGAGGTCGTAGATGACGCCGCCGTACAGGAAGCTCAACTGGTTGCGGGCGGATTCGTCGGCGTTGTCGGGGACTTCCAATAGCACCGGCCAACCGAACACGCTCTCGTAGAACTGCCGCGACCGCTCGATATCGGTGACGGTCAGTCGGACATGTGCGATGGAACTACTCGTGAACGCCATTCGCCCCATGGTTCCACTGAAAGGCCGCATGGGAAACATGCCAGAATCGCCGTCGTGCGGATTGCGATGACCATGCCGGTGATGGAGCCGGATCTGGACGCGACGGTGCTCGAGACGTGGGCGCGCGCCATCGACGAGGGCCCGTTCTCCTCGCTGTGCTGGGGCGAACGGATCGCCTTCGACAACCCGGACAACTTGACATTGCTGGGAGCGCTGGCCGCCTGGACCAACCGGGTGCGGCTGCTGACGACCGTCATCGTGCCGCAGCTGCACGATCCCGTGCTGCTCGCCAAGGGGCTGGCGACCGGGGATCTGCTCAGCGGCGGCCGGTTGACCGTGGGCATCGGGGTGGGCGGCCGGCACGAGGACTACCACGCCGTGAGTGCCGATCCGGCAACCCAGACGATGCGCGGCATGGCCGAACGCGTGGCGGTGATGAGGCGCGTGTGGGCCGGGGAGAAGACCTCCGACTCGGTGCTGCCCGTCGGGCCTGCGCCGGTGCAGCCCGGCGGTCCGCCGTTGTTCGTCGGCAGCATCGGACCGAAAACCATCCGCAGTGCGGCCGCGTGGGCCGACGGGCTGGCCGGCACCACCCTCGACCTCGACGTCGCCAAGCAGAACGAGCTGTTCGACGTCACCCGGGACGCCTGGGCCCGGGCCGGCAAGCCCAAACCCCACCTGATCACGTCGTTCTGGTTCGCGTTCGGGTCACCCGAAAAATCCCGCGCCCAGATCCACCGTCATCTGCGCCGCTACATGAACTGGATTCCGGCCGAATACGTCGACGCGATGGCGCCGGCGACGGGCTGGGCCGGCAGCGAAGACGAGCTGCTGGCCGTGCTGCGGGGCTTCGAGGAGATCGGCACCGACGAGGTACAGCTCATCCCGACGAGCTCGGACGTCGATCAGCTTCGTCGCGCAGCGGACGTTGCCGCACGGCTGTAGTCGCCGTCGCTTCGCCGGCCGAACCGCCAAGCCTCAGGTCGCCGCCTTATCCGTCCGGCGCTCGTCGTTCGCGGCAGGCTCCTCCTGGGGTGGCTGCCCCTTGCGCAGCGTCTCCAGCAGCTCGCGGTACGGCCCCACCAGGTAGACGGTGTCGCCGCCGCGAAGCCACGCGTCCCGGCGTGGGTGCAGCTCGAGGGGCGTGTCCCGGCGGGTGATCGCGATGACACGGGTCTGGGTGGACATCTCGAACATCCGCAACCCGTCTAGTTCGCTACCGGCCGCCACGTGCATGGCGCCGACCATGAACGAACGCTGGCCGACCGAGAACGTGCCCAGCACCTGCAGGCCCATCGCGGCTCCGATGAACCAGGGCGCGGCCAGGTCGACGGTCGAGCGAACGTTCTCGAAACCGAACCGCTTGGCCACCGCGTCGCCGAGGGTGCGGTCATAGATTCGCAGCACGATCGGCACGTCGGGCCGGTTGACCTCGGGCATCACCCGGGGACCGAGCATCTCGCGCAGCACGATTCCGGTCTCGATGTTGACCATGTCGTCCTGGGTCAGCACCGCGACGGCGCGGGCGCGGTCGACGCGGGCCGCCTCCAGCGTCTGGCGCAGCGTCGCGTCCCCGAAGATCACCGGCACGTCGAGTTCGTCCGCGGTCGACAGGAACCGGTTGTTCTCGTCGCGCTCGATCACCGCGACGTCGTACCCGGCGGCGGTCAGGTCGCCGACGACGCGGCTGCCGAACGAGCCCAGCCCGACCACGATGATGTGGTCGCGCAAATGGCGTGCCCGCCGTTCCCCGGCCGACTGCAGGAAGCGGCGTGACAGCAGCAGGTCCGCCAAGAACGCGACGAGCAGCGCGGTGGTTGTCACGCCGGCGAACATCAAGGCGACGGCGAATATCCGCAACCACGCCGACTGGTGGGCGAAGCCGAATTCGCCATAACCCACGGTGGTGATGGTCTCCGCGGTGAAATACAGCGCGTCCAGCCAGGACAGGCGCGGCCTGGTGTAGGAGAAGTGCACGACCACGGTCGACGCGAGCAACAGGGTGATCGCGAGCAGGATCGCGGGGAACAGCATGGGATTGACGTCGTCGCGCATCGCCCGCGCCGCGTCCGAGAGTCGCCGCATCCACGATTGGCGAGAGCGTGTCGCGCTCGGCCGGGGCGTCTTTATCCCGCGCGCGGCCAGCTCATCGGCGCTGCCGATCATGGCCGTCCAGTCACCGGCACGCACCTCATGGTCTCGCCCCGGGCATGGCACCACCTCGGCGGGCGTAGCGGAGTTTTCGCCGTGGATCACGGCTACCGGTGCCAGGTCGCCGTAGATCTCGCGAAGCGTCGCGTCGCGGGGCGCCTCGGCTCCCGACACCAGAAATTCGATCCCGGCCGCCTCGACGGGGTGCGTGTGGCTTGACAGGCAGGCCTCGACGACCGACGGTGCCGCGAGATCGGCGACGTCCAGAATGGCGCCAGGACCGTTGTCGGCGGCCACCGCTGCACGCAGCACGTCGTTGCCCAGGCGGGCGACCACGCGCACGTTCGGGTTCGTTTTCCTTGCCAGCAAGGCGATTTCGAGATTCTTCGCGTCATCAGCACCCGCGCACACGATCGCGCTCGCGCGGGCAAGATCGGCACCGCTGAGCTCCTCGCTGTGCAGCTTGACGATCGTGGCGCCCGCGCGGTTCAGTTCCTCGGCGATCGTGGTCGCGAGCACGTCGTCGCCGCTGACGATGATGTGGCGGCGCGTGCTCATATGCGTTCCGCCGCGACGACCCCGGCACGATCGCGGTCGTTCCAGCATGGTGAGTCGTCACGCATAAACCCCACCTCTGATGACATCGGCGCTCACTTGTTGTTACGACTATCGGGCACTATGCCCACTGACGCCAGCGCGACATGTCCTCAAACGTGAAGATGGTTCGCCGAGGAGGTCCATCACGCGGTAAATGCGCTGAAGTCGACGAAGGGGTCGGCTGAATTCTCAAGCCCGTCAACCTCACTTAAGATCACGACATTCTGTGCTTCGCCTTCGAGCGCGCGAAGTCCAACGGGAGGCCACGACACTGACTACGACCCGCTCCTATGACCGCTAGCTGGCCGGGCCCGAGTTGGCCCAACCCCTTCGACCCCGGCGCGCCGCCGCCTCCGCCGCCGGGCCCACCGCCCCCGCACCCGCCATCGGATGAAGTGAACACGCTGGCGACGCTGTCGGTGGTGTTCGCATTTCTGCTGGCTCCGGTCGGAGTGGTGTTGGGGCACTTCGCCCTTAGGGATATCCGCCGGCGCGGTGACCGCGGCCGCAATCGCGCACTGGTCGGACTGACGCTGTCGTACGCGTTCACCGTGCTCGCCGTCGTCGCACTGGTGTTGTGGGCGACCCTCGGCAACCATCACGCCGGACAGCCGACGGCGCACTCCGGGGGAACCACCGCCGGGGGCGCGGTGAAGCCGAGTGCCACCACGGCCGCACCGCCGGAACCGTCGGTGACGCCCGAGGGCCTGCAATCGCTGGTGCTCACCGGCGAAGACGTCGCGGGCCTCATCAAGGCGCCCGGCATGTACGTCAACAAGACGTGGACCCAGACGCACGAGCTGCAGCCCGGCGACAGCTTTGTCCCCCCGGAATGCACCGAAGCGGTATTCAACGGCTTGACGGCGTCTTATCGCGACAGCGCTTATCGTGCGATCTACGGCGTGGACCTGGGTCAGCACACCAATGGTTTCCCGCACGGGGTCTCGGAGTTCGTCGCGACATTCGACAATGCCGCGGCCGCAAAGAGTTTCGTCACCGGCGCGGTCAATCACATCAACAGCTGCGCCGGAAGACAATTGACGTACTCGCACGGCGGCGTGTCCGGTATCTACAGCGTCGGAAACCCGGTGCAAATTGGGCCGGTGACATCGGTGCGCAGCACCCTGGGGGCCGTGCAGGACAATGGGCGGACCACCGACGTCGGCAACCAGCACACCAGCGCGCTGCGCGCCGTGGCGGCCAAGGCCAACGTCGTGGTCGACGTCGATGTCATCGGACGCGATCTCGGCGACGACGCCACCACCCTGGTGCAGGCCATCCTCGGCCGAATTCCGAGTTGAGCTCTCGGGCAACGAAATCGGCGAGCCTCGATCTATAGGACCTGGATGTCCGCGGGTGACCAGAACGCTCGCATCGACGTGATCTTGGCGTCCCCCATACTGGCGTCGTGACTTTCATCGAACGCCTCGCGAGCCGTGAGATCTATCGGAACGCGTGGATGGTGCTGCGAGAAGATGACATCCGTCGCGCCGACGGCAGCGTGGGCATCTACAGCGTCGTCGACAAGCCGGCCTACGCGCTCGTCATGCCCTACGACGGGCAGCGCTTCCGTCTGGTCGAGCAGTTTCGCTATCCCCTCGATGAGCGGCGCTGGGAGTTTCCGCAAGGCACCGCTCCCGATCTGGCCCACGCCGAACCGGCCGAACTGGCCGAACGCGAGTTACGCGAGGAAACCGGGTTGCGCGCAACGTCCTTCGAAGCGCTCGGCCAGCTCGACGTCGCCCCGGGAATGACCAGTCAACGCGGCTGGGTCTTCTTGGCGACGGGTATCGCCGAAGGAGAAGCCGACCGAGAGCTCGAGGAGCAGGACATGCGCAGTGCGTGGTTTTCGCGTGCAGAGGTCGAGCAGATGATTCGCGGGGGAGTCATCGCCGACGCGCAGTCGGTCGCCGCCTACGGGTTGTTTCTCCTGCGGGGGTGATGAATCCCGCGAGGACACCGTGATCGTGTCCGCGCCGAGATCGCGCCGCGTCATCGAACGCCCACCATTGACGCAATGCGGCCGGGGTTTCGGGTAGTTGCGATGGTTGCCGCCGTCGCCGCGTTGGTCGTCGGAGCACCCGGCGGGTGGGCGAATGCCCTGTCGGCATCGTGGAACGGGAAATACTCGCTGGTGCGGTATGCGGTGAGTAAATCCGGCACCAGCGTCGCCGCCAAACAAGCCGAACCGACCTTCAGCGCGGATTACGTGTTCGTCACCGCATGCTCGTCGGGTACATGCGTGGCCACCGCTACCAACGGCCCCACGCCGAAGAACCCGACGCTGCCCCAGCCGTCGCACTACGTCTGGGACGGAGCCAAGTGGGTCGAGCGCTTCGACTTCCAGTGGGATTGCTATATGGGCGAAGGCGTTCCGAAGGTGTGGGCACCGGCGAGGTCGTGGGCCTTTTACGCACCGCAGCCCGATGGGTCGCTACGCGGAACATGGCACACGGACATCATCAGCGGTCCCTGCCAGGGGAGCGTCGAAATGCCGGTGGCGGCGTTCGCCGCCGGGCCGGCATGACGGAGCCGCCTCGATCAGTCCGGCGGCGCCGGGGTCATCGAGGCGATGTAATACGTTTCGTGCCCGGTCGGGTAGCCGCCGCCGCCGGTGGCGATGTGAACATGGTCGTAATGGTCGGCGGTCTCTGAGCCCAGGTCCGCCATCCAGTTCCCGCCGCCGACGCCCGGGTAGATCTTCTGCCGCCAGATCACGTGGTTGATGCTCCAGCGTTTTGCGTTCGCCAAGGCGTAGCCGGCGATCTGGTTGCCGAGCTCGATGCCCTCGGGGCTACGGAAGTTCGGGATCATCACGTCGATCGCCAGCCCGTTGGGATGCCACGGCAACGGGTCCTCACGGTATCCGCCGATGGTTTTGATCTGAGGAAAGAGCACGCTGATGACGCGGGCCGCCCAAATGGTCTTGACCTGCAACCGTTCCTCGGACGCGACGCCGCGCGGCAAGGCGAGCTGAAATTGCGTGCCTGCGGAAGGCGCGGGGGGTGCCATCGCCGTCAAGGCCTCTACCTCGGCCGGGGTGGCGGCGCGCGGCGCGCCGGGGGGTGGCGGAGCCGCCACCGCGCTGGTGCTGGGAGCCGCTGCGGGGGTCTCGACGCAGCACCGTGGCTTGGTGCCCTGCGCGTGGATCATCGCGGCGGAGACGACGAGCGAAGCCGCGATCGCCAGCCATCGCCAGCGGCCCTTAGCGAACACCTTCGCCCCCACGACCAGCAGCTTAGTGTCGTTTGTGACGCGTGGGGTGCGTTTTTCGGATTGCTTGTCCACTATCGGGCGCAGGCACCACAATGGCAGCATGGCCGAGCGATCGTTTGACGACGCAAATGCCTTCCATCGAGCGATGCGCCGCTTCGCCTCCACGACCGTGGGTGTGGCGCTGCTTCGCCCGACCGCGCACCACCTCGACCGCCTCATCACCAAGGCCACCGGTGGTAGGCGCAGCTTCGCAGAGGTCGCGACCGGGGTCCCCGTCGTCATGCTCACCACCACGGGCGCCAAAACCGGGGAACCACGCACCGTCGCCGTCTACGGCATCCCGCATCCGGACGGCGTGGGCCTCATCGCCTCCAACTTCGGTGGCAGCAGGCATCCGGCCTGGTACCACAATCTGAAAGCCCATCCGCAAGCGACCGTCACCATCGGCCGCGATACCTGGCCTGCCACCGCACGGCTCGCGACGCCACGCGAGCGCGACGAGATCTGGGCCAAAGGGGTCGAGATGTATCCGGGCTGGCGGAAGTACGAAGCGCGGGCCAAAGATCGACGCATCGAGGCGTTCGTGCTGGCACGAAGCTGAAGTGACGGGCGGCAAACCCGGTTTTTGCACAGCCGCTATACGTGTGTCTAAGAAGCATTCCGAATAAGTCACGAAAAAAACACGGCCAGCGAGTCTGGCGATATATGTCCTTACAGTTAGCGAATGAACGTTACGAAAATGGCGATGACGGGCGCTCTAGGGTTCGCGACCGTGATTTCAGCGGCGTCCATAGCATCCGGTTATCCCCACCAGGAGATGCCCACTTTGCTTATGCTGGGTTTCTTCGGCATCCCGACAACTTCGACATGCTACGACAAAGCATGCCAATCACCTTTAGACAGCAATCCGGACGAATCGGCGAGCCTGCGCGCTGAGTCGGTGGCGATCGGCCCAACGCCATGACGGTGTTGTTCGCGACGGAGTGGCCCACGGAGGTATGGGCCGTCGAGCACACCAATATCCGCAACGAGCGGGTGGTAGAGGTCATGGAGGATTTGCATGCCGCCCAACGGTTCATCGACAAGGTGGACAGGAACTATTGGGCGGAGCCAGTACTTCTGCACAGCAGGGTGAACTTCTTCCCCTGCACGCCCGATCGCAACGGTTCAGACCATATCGACGAAGAACCCAAACCTGCCAAGCGGCAATGGTCGCTTTTCAAATCGGCGGTTAGCATTAAGCGCAGATATTCACGCCATACCGGGGACTACGCGAATATCCCCAAATGACGTGAGGAATGTGCCAACGGCCGCATCCGGATTTCGCTTATGAAATCCGGATCGCGCATGTGTCGTCGAATTAGCTCGGCGAAAACGGCCGAGCAGGACCGGTGATCACAATCTGGGACTAACGGCACCGCGTTGCGCGGACTTGTGGCCGTACTGGTCAGGTGGTGCCCCCGGCAGGATTCGAACCTGCGGCCTTCTGCTCCGGAGGCAGACGCTCTATCCCCTGAGCTACGGGGGCGCACCGACATACCTGTTGCGCCATGGGGCTTTCGAACAAGCACGGACAGACTAACGCATTGAACTTCCCGCCCTGCCACCGCAATGGATTCGGGGCGGGGGCACCCCAGCCAATAGGATGAACGTTCGTGACCCCCGCTGACCTCGCTGAGCTGCTCAAGACCACCGCCGCCGCGGTGTTGGTTGAGCGCGGGCTGGATGCCGCCTTGCTGCCGCAGGCGGTCACGGTGGAGCGGCCCCGCAATCCCGAGCACGGCGATTACGCCAGCAACCTGGCGCTGCAGCTGGGCAAAAAGGTCGGCGCCAACCCCCGCGAACTGGCCGGATGGCTCGCCGAGGCGCTGTCGCAGGCCGCCGGCATCGCGTCGGCGGAGGTCGCCGGCCCCGGCTTCATCAACCTGCGCCTCGAGGCATCGGCGCAAGCCGTCGTCGTCACCAACGTCATCGACGCGGGCGACCGTTTCGGCCACTCCGACGCGCTGGCCTGCCGCCACATCAACTTGGAATTCGTGTCGGCGAACCCCACCGGGCCGATCCACATCGGCGGCACCCGCTGGGCCGCCGTCGGCGACGCGTTGGGCCGGCTGTTGTCCACCCAGGGCGCCGACGTGGTGCGCGAATACTATTTCAACGATCACGGCGCCCAGATCGACCGGTTCGCCAGCTCGCTGATCGCCGCGGCCAAGGGCGAGCCCACACCCGAAGACGGCTACGCCGGCGCCTACATCAACGACATCGCCGCCCAGGTGCTGCAAAAGGCGCCGGAGGCGCTGAGTCTGCCCGACGACGAGATGCGGGAGACCTTCCGCGAAATCGGTGTCAATCTGATGTTCAGCCATATCAAAGAGTCGTTGCACGAGTTCGGCACCGACTTCGACATCTACACCCACGAAGACTCGATGCACACCAGCGGTCGGGTCGACCAGGCCATCGCCAGGCTGCGCGAGACGGGCAACATCTACGAGAAGGACGGCGCAACGTGGTTGCGCACCAGCGCCTTTGGTGATGACAAGGACCGCGTCGTCATCAAAAGCGATGGCAAGCCGGCCTATATCGCGGGCGACATCGCCTACTACCTGGACAAGCGGCAGCGCGGCTTCGACCTGGCCATCTACATGCTGGGAGCCGACCACCACGGCTACATCGCCCGGCTCAAGGCCGTGGCCGCCGCCTTCGGCGACGACCCGGCTCACGTCGAGGTGCTCATCGGCCAGATGGTCAACCTGGTCCGCGACGGCCAGCCGGTCCGGATGAGCAAGCGGGCCGGAACCGTGATCACGCTGGACGACCTCGTCGAGGCGATCGGCGTCGACGCCGCGCGCTACAGCCTGATCCGTTCCTCGGTGGACACCCCCATCGATATCGACCTGGCGCTGTGGTCCTCGGCGTCGAACGAAAACCCGGTCTATTACGTGCAATACGCGCATGCCCGGCTCTCGGCACTGGCCCGCAACGCCGCCGAACTCGGGCTGATCCCCGACACTGCGCACCTCGAGGTGCTCAGCCACGACAAAGAGGGGACGCTGCTGCGCACCATCGGCGAATTCCCCCGGGTGCTCGACACGGCGGCGACGCTGCGCGAACCCCACCGGGTGTGCCGGTACTTGGAAGACCTCGCCGGCGACTACCACCGGTTCTACGACTCGTGCCGGGTCTTGCCGCAGGGCGACGAGCAGCCGACCGATCTGCACACCGCGCGCCTGGCGCTGTGCCAGGCGACCCGCCAGGTGATCGCCAACGGGCTGGCGATACTGGGCGTCACCGCCCCGGAGCGAATGTGAACGTTCACCCCGCCGGTCCTCGGCACGCCGAAGAGACCCGCCACGCCGAAAGCCCACTGCGCCCGCAATCCTCCGAGGAGTTGCTGCTGCTGGCGCCGAACGTGTGGCCCCGCAACGTCGCTCGCGACGAAGCCGGAATCGCCAGCATCGCGGGGGTCACGGTGACCGACCTCGCCCAGGAGTACGGTACCCCGCTGTTCGTCGTCGACGAGGACGACTTCCGTTCCCGCTGTAAAGAAATCGCGTCGGCCTTCGGTGGCGGCGAAAACGTCCACTATGCCGCCAAGGCGTTCCTGTGCACCGAAATAGCGCGCTGGATCGACGAAGAAGGCCTGTCACTCGACGTGTGCACCGGCGGTGAACTGGCCGTCGCGCTGCACGCTGACTTCCCGCCTGAGCGAATCACCTTCCACGGCAACAACAAATCCATTGCCGAGCTGACGGCAGCGGTCAAAGCCGGTGTCGGCCACGTCGTGTTGGACTCGATGGTTGAGATCGAGCGGCTCGATGCCATCGCGGGGGAGGCGGGCGTCGTCCAGGATGTCTTCGTCCGTCTCACGGTCGGTGTCGAGGCGCACACCCATGAGTTCATCTCCACCGCGCACGAGGACCAGAAGTTCGGCCTGTCGTTGGCGAGCGGTGCGGCTTTGGACGCCGTCGGCAGCGTATTCGAAACGCAGCACCTGCGGCTGGTGGGTCTGCACAGCCATATCGGCTCGCAGATCTTCGACGTCGCCGGCTTCGAACTCGCCGCGCGCCGGGTCATCGGTCTGCTGCACCAGGCTGTCGAAAAATTCGGTGTCGAGAAGGCCACGCAGATCTCCACCGTGGATCTGGGTGGCGGACTGGGCATTTCCTACCTCGCCGCCGACGATCCGCCGCCGATGGGCGAGCTGGCCGCCAAGCTGAGCGAGATCGTGCGCAACGAGTCGGCGGCGGTCGGGCTGCCGACCCCGCGGCTGGTGGTGGAGCCGGGTCGCGCCATCGCCGGGCCCGGCACCATCACGCTCTACGAGGTGGGCACCGTCAAGGACGTCGATGTGAGCGCCACCGCGAACCGGCGCTACGTCAGCGTCGACGGCGGCATGAGCGACAACATCCGGACCGCACTCTATGACGCGCAGTACGACGCCCGTCTGGTCTCGCGGCTCAGCGATGCACCGGCCGAGCTGGCTCGCATCGTCGGAAAGCATTGCGAGAGCGGCGATATCGTGGTGCGCGACACCTGGGTCCCCGGGGATCTGCGACCGGGCGACCTGATCGGGGTGGCCGCCACCGGTGCATACTGTTATTCCTTGTCGAGTCGTTACAACATGATCTGCCGCCCCGCGGTCGTCGCGGTGCGCGACGGGCGCGCGCGTCTGGTCCTGCGCCGTGAGACGGTCGACGATCTATTGAGTCTGGAAGTGAGGTGAACTGTGCCCCGTGACGAAAAGCCGGTCGGTGTAGCGGTACTCGGGTTGGGCAACGTCGGCAGCGAAGTTGTCCGAATCATCGAGGACAGCGCTGACGACCTCGCCGCTCGTGTCGGCGCACCCGTGGTGTTACGCGGCGTCGGAGTGCGCCGCGTCGCCGAGGGCCGCGGTGTCCCCGTCGAGTTGCTCACCGACGACATCGAGGAACTCGCCGCGCGGGAGGACGTCGACATCGTCGTGGAACTGATGGGGCCGGTGGAGCCCGCCCGCAAGGCCATCCTGTGCGCGCTCGAGCACGGTAAATCGGTCGTCACCGCGAATAAGGCGCTGCTGGCCACCTCCACCGGCGAGCTGGCGCAGGCGGCCGAAAGTGCGCATGTCGACCTGTATTTCGAGGCGGCCGTCGCCGGTGCCATCCCGGTGATCCGTCCGCTGACGCAGTCGTTGGCCGGCGACACGGTGTTACGGGTGGCCGGGATCGTCAACGGCACCACCAACTACATCTTGTCCGCGATGGACGAGACCGGCGCCGACTACGACACCGCGCTGGCCGAGGCGAGCGCGCTGGGTTACGCCGAGGCCGACCCCACCGCGGACGTCGAGGGGTACGACGCGGCCGCCAAGGCTGCGATTCTGGCGTCCATCGCCTTTCACACCCGGGTGACCGCCGACGACGTTTACCGCGAAGGCATCACCAAGGTCACCCCCGCCGACTTCGAGTCGGCCCAGGCGTTGGGCTGCACCATCAAGCTGCTGTCCATCTGCGAGCGCATCACGACCGACGATGGACAAGAGCGAGTTTCGGCGCGCGTCTATCCGGCGCTGGTCCCGTTGTCGCACCCGCTGGCCACGGTGAACGGCGCCTTCAACGCGGTGGTGGTCGAAGGTAAGGCCTCCGGCCGGTTGATGTTCTACGGCCAGGGTGCCGGCGGCGCCCCGACCGCGTCCGCGGTGGCAGGCGACATGGTGATGGCGGCGCGTAACCGGGTGCTGGGCAGTCGCGGGCCCAGGGAATCCAGATACGCCCAACTCCCCGTCGCCCCAATGGGTTTCATCTCCACGCGCTATTACGTCAGCATGAACGTCGCCGACAAGCCCGGCGTGCTGTCCTCGGTGGCAGCCGAATTCGCCAAGCGCGAGGTGAGCATCGCCGAGGTCCGTCAGGAAGGCGTCGCGGACGAAGACGGACGACGGGTGGGGGCCCGCATCGTCGTCGTCACCCACACCGCCACGGACGCCGCGCTGTCTGAAACCGTGGATGCGCTGGCCGATTTGGACGCCGTGCAGAGCGTGACCAGCGTGCTGCGACTGGAAGGGACCACCCTATGAGCGCCCCTCGCACCGCCGTTCATCAGCCGTGGCCCGGTCTCATCGAGGCTTACCGCGACCGGTTGCCGGTCGGCGACGACTGGACCCCGGTCACCCTGCTCGAGGGCGGTACACCGCTGATCGCGGCGGGCCGGCTCTCGGAAAAGACCGGCTGCAACGTGCATCTCAAGGTCGAAGGCCTCAATCCCACCGGCTCTTTCAAAGACCGGGGCATGACAATGGCGGTCACCGACGCGTTGGCCCGTGGCCAGCAAGCTGTGTTGTGCGCGTCGACCGGAAACACCTCGGCGTCTGCGGCGGCATATGCGGCGCGTGCCGGCATCACCTGTGCGGTGCTCATACCGCAGGGCAAGATCGCGATGGGCAAGCTGGCGCAGGCGGTCATGCACGGCGCCAAGATCATTCAGATCGACGGCAACTTCGACGATTGCCTGGAGCTGGCCCGCAAGATGGCGGCCGACTTTCCGACGATCGCCTTGGTCAACTCCGTCAACCCGGTGCGCATCGAGGGCCAGAAGACTGCGGCGTTCGAGATTGTCGACGCGCTTGGCGCCGCACCCGACGTGCACGCGTTGCCCGTCGGCAATGCCGGAAACATCACCGCGTACTGGAAGGGATACACCGAGTATCACCACGAGGGCCTGATCGAGAAGTTGCCGCGCATGCTGGGCACCCAGGCGGCCGGCGCGGCCCCGCTGGTGCGCGGCGCCCCGGTCAAGAACCCGGAGACGATCGCCACCGCCATCCGCATCGGCGCGCCGGCATCGTGGACGGCGGCCGTTGACGCGCAGCGGCAATCGAACGGGCGATTCTTGGCCGCAACCGACGAAGAGATCCTGGCCGCCTATCACCTGGTGGCCGAGTCCGAAGGGGTGTTCGTCGAGCCCGCCTCGGCGGCCAGCATCGCCGGCCTGCTCAAGACCGTCGACGACGGTTGGGTGGCTCGCGGATCGACCGTCGTGTGCACGGTGACCGGCAACGGCCTCAAGGATCCCGACACCGCGCTGCGCGATATGCCAACCGTGACCCCGGTGCCGGTGGACCCGGTACTCGTGGTCGAGAAGCTGGGGCTGGCCTAGTGGCGATCGCGACCCCGACACTCCCTGTCGGGTTGGTGGCCAGCGCTGTGGTCTCGGCGTCCAGCGCCAACCTTGGCCCCGGCTTCGACACCCTCGGTCTGGCGTTGAGCCTCTACGACGAAATCATCGTCGAGACAACGGAATCCGGACTCGTTGTGCTGGTCGAGGGTGAGGGCGCAGGTCAGTTGCCGGTGGGGCCCGAACACTTGGTGGTTCGTGCCCTGGACTGCGGGCTGCGCGCCATGGGGGTCCGCGCACCGGGCCTGATAGTGCGTTGCCGCAACGCCATTCCCCATTCGCGTGGCCTCGGCTCCTCCGCGGCGGCGGTGGTCGGTGGCCTGGCGGGCGCGAACGGCCTTGTCGCACAAACGGATTGGACGCCGCTTAGCGACACTCAACTGATCCAGCTGTCCTCGGAGTTCGAGGGTCATCCCGACAACGCGGCGGCCGCCGTTTTGGGCGGTGCGGTCGTCGCGTGGGCTGACCGCAGCGGTACCCACCCGCAGTACGCGGCGGTGCCGCTGCGGCTGCACCCCGATATCCACCTGTACTGCGCGATTCCCGAGGAGCGCTCACTCACCGCGGACACCCGCATCCTGCTGCGCGAGCAGATCAGCCACGAGGACGCGCGGTTCAACGTGAGCCGCGCCGCGTTGCTGGTGGTAGCACTCACCGAACGCCCGGATCTGCTCATGGCGGCCACCGAAGACGTGTTGCACCAGTCGGAGCGCGCACCGGCCATGCCGGCCTCGGCGGAATATTTGCGACTGCTGCGGCGTCATAACATCGCGACGACGCTTTCCGGGGCGGGTCCTTCGCTGATTGCGCTGACCACAGCGCCGGAGTTGCCCGCGGAAGTCATGGACTATGGAGCCACGATCGGCTTTACCATCACCGAGATGACCGCTGGCGAACCAGCGCGCTGGAGCCCGGGAGTCACCGTCGTCGGTTGATCCATGGCGTGGCCGGAGGGTTTGCTTGCTTCCAGCAGGGATGGGGGCTATCCTCGGAGCCGTCCAGCAATCGCAGCATCTGCATCTGCATCCATACTGCCTTGCCGCTAGGACAACACCAATTCTTCTTGTGGACGAGGTTCGCCGCTTACTCCGCCGATCCAGGCGATCACCGTTGCAATGTCGATGATTGGGCGCACTCGGCAATTTGCCTGAATGCAACGAACCCCCCGTATGACCTGATCAGCGGGGGAAGAAAGGAAATCCGTGACTGATACGGACCTGTTCACGGCTGGCGAAAACACTGACGCCAATCAACTACCGAATGCCGTGAGGGCAGACACTCCAGACGCGAAACCCAATGTCTCGGGCGGTGCACTGTCCACGATGGTGCTGCCCGAGCTGCGCGCGCTGGCCAATCAAGTTGGCGTCAAAGGGACGTCGGGTATGCGTAAGAACGAACTGATCGCCGCGATCAAGGAAGTCCGGGGCCAGGCCAACGGCGCCCCCGCCAACGGCACGAAGTCCACTGAGGACAGCGGCAAGTCGGGCAACCAAGAGTCCGACAAGAACGACAACAGCGGCGCCGAAGCGCCGGCGGCCGAGCGCGGCCAGAACGGTGCGACGACCGAGGCGCCCCGCCGCGAACGACGCGGCGCTTCCCGCGAAGCGGGATCCTCGGCCCGCGGCAACGACGAGGCCGACCGCGAGAGCTCAGGCAGCCGCGAGGGCGCCGCTCCTAGTGAGGCGGACCGCCGCGAGAAAGCCAAGCAAGACAACCAGAATGACGACCGCGGCCAAGACGGCGGCAGCGACCAGGACCAAAGCTCCGGTGGCCAGCAGGGCCGCGGCGGCGCGAACCAGCAGGACGACGACGGCGAGGGCCGTCAGGGCCGGCGGGGCCGCCGCTTCCGTGACCGGCGCCGCCGGGGCGAGCGATCCGGTGAGGGTGGCGACACCGAGCTGCGCGAAGACGACGTCGTTCAGCCGGTAGCCGGCATTCTTGACGTCCTCGACAATTACGCTTTCGTCCGCACCTCCGGCTACCTGGCCGGCCCGCACGACGTCTACGTGTCGATGAACATGGTGCGCAAGAACGGCCTTCGTCGTGGTGACGCCGTTACCGGCGCCGTCCGCGTGCCGAAGGACGGCGAACAGCCCAATCAGCGGCAGAAGTTCAACCCGTTGGTGCGCCTGGACAGCGTCAACGGCGGCTCGGTCGAGGACGCCAAGAAGCGGCCCGATTTCTCCAAGCTGACGCCGTTGTACCCCAACCAGCGGCTTCGTCTGGAAACCACCAGCGACCGGCTGACCACCCGCGTCATCGACCTGATCATGCCGATCGGCAAGGGCCAGCGCGCGCTGATCGTGTCGCCGCCCAAGGCCGGTAAGACGACGATCCTGCAGGACATCGCCAACGCGATCACCCGGAACAATCCCGAATGCCACCTGATGGTCGTGCTCGTCGATGAGCGCCCCGAGGAGGTCACCGACATGACCCGCTCGGTCAAGGGCGAGGTCATCGCCTCGACCTTCGACCGGCCGCCGTCGGACCACACCTCGGTCGCCGAGCTGGCGATCGAGCGGGCCAAGCGGCTGGTCGAGCAGGGCAAGGACGTCGTCGTGCTGCTGGACTCGATCACCCGCCTCGGGCGCGCCTACAACAACGCGTCGCCCGCGTCGGGGCGGATCCTGTCCGGTGGTGTCGACTCGACCGCGCTGTACCCGCCGAAGCGGTTCTTGGGCGCCGCCCGCAACATCGAGGAAGGCGGGTCGCTGACGATTATCGCCACCGCGATGGTCGAGACGGGGTCCACCGGTGACACGGTCATCTTCGAGGAGTTCAAGGGCACCGGTAACGCCGAGCTCAAGCTCGACCGCAAGATCTCCGAGCGGCGGGTCTTCCCGGCTGTCGACGTCAACCCGTCGGGTACGCGTAAGGACGAGTTGCTGCTGTCGCCGGATGAGTTCGGCATCGTGCACAAGCTGCGCCGCGTGCTGTCGGGCCTGGACTCGCATCAGGCCATCGACCTGCTGATGTCGCAGCTGCGCAAGACCAAGAACAACTACGAGTTCCTGGTCCAAGTGTCCAAGACGACGCCCGGCGCGATGGACAACGACTAGCCCGGTCCGCCGGCCGCCGCGACACTTAAACCACGCACACGACACGCCGCGTGAGATCGCCGTGGTTTATGTCTCGCGCAGGCCGCCCACGCGGCGGGAATGCCCAGGGGCGCCCCCGTGTTTTGGGAGGACAGTGGTTGACCTGGCATAATCACGCTCGACAAGACCGAAGAGGACATCATGAAAGCTGACATTCACCCCGCCTACGCGGAGACCACGGTGCTCTGCGGGTGTGGCAACACCTTCCAGACGCGCAGCACCAAGGACGGCGGGCGCATCGTCGTCGAGGTGTGCTCGCAGTGCCACCCCTTCTACACCGGCAAGCAGAAGATCCTCGACAGCGGTGGCCGCGTGGCCCGCTTCGAGAAGCGGTACGGCAAGCGCAACGCCGGCGCTGCGGCCGACAAATAGCTCGGATACCGACGCCCGAACTGTGCGCACCGTCGCACGGGCCGGGCGTCGGTTTGCGTTTGCGGTGATGACAGGCGAAGCGGGGCAGGAGGTGCGGCAGTGACCAAGCCGGTACAGACCATCGACGTGCTGCTGGCCGAGCATGCCGACCTCGAGCGCCGGCTGGCGGACCCCGAATTGCACAGCAATCCCGACGAGGCCCGCCGGGCCGGGCGGCGGTTCGCGAGGCTGGCCCCGATTGTGGGCACCTACCGCAAGCTGGTGGCCGCGCGCGACGACTTGGAAACGGCGCGCGAGTTGGCCGCCGACGACCCGTCATTCGCGACCGAGGTGACCGACCTGGAGACCCAGGTGTCCGAGTTGGACACCCAGCTCACCGACATGCTGGCACCGCGCGACCCGCACGACCCCGACGACATCGTGCTCGAAGTGAAATCCGGTGAGGGCGGCGAAGAATCGGCCTTGTTCGCCGCCGACCTGGCGCGGATGTACATCCGCTACGCGGAACGGCACGGCTGGACCGTCACCGTGCTCGACGAAACCACTTCGGACCTCGGCGGTTACAAGGACGCGACGCTGGCCATCGCCAGCAAGGGCGACAGCGCCGACGGGGTCTGGTCGCGGATGAAGTTCGAGGGCGGAGTTCACCGGGTGCAGCGTGTCCCGGTGACGGAATCCCAAGGCCGCGTTCATACTTCGGCGGCCGGCGTGCTGGTGTATCCCGAACCCGAGGAAGTCGGGGAGGTGCAGATCGACGAGTCGGACCTGCGCATCGACGTCTACCGGTCGTCGGGCAAGGGCGGCCAGGGCGTCAACACCACCGACTCCGCGGTGCGCATCACGCACCTGCCCACCGGCATCGTCGTCACCTGCCAGAACGAGCGCTCGCAACTGCAGAACAAGGCGCGCGCCCTGCAGGTCCTGGCCGCCCGCCTGCAGGCCCTGGCCGAAGAGCAGGCGCTGGCCGATGCCTCGGCGGACCGGGCCAGCCAGATCCGCACGGTGGACCGCAGCGAGCGCATCCGCACCTACAACTTCCCCGAGAACCGGATTGCCGATCACCGCATCAATTTCAAGTCGCACAACCTGGATCAGGTTCTCGACGGCGACCTCGACGCCTTGTTCGACGCTCTGGCCGCCGCCGACAAGCAGTCCCGGCTGCAACAGGCATGAACGCCCTGCGGCGCGCGATCGACGATGCTGCGGCCACCCTCGCCGAAGCGGGAATCGATTCTGCGCGTTGGGATGCCGAGGAGCTGGCCGCACACCTGGCGGGAACCGATCGCGGACGCCTGGGCCTGCTTCGGGCCCCCGACGACGACTTCCTAGGGCGCTACCGCGAAGTCGTGGCCGTGCGTTCGCGACGGGTGCCGTTGCAACATCTGCTGGGGACCGCGGCATTCGGCCCCGTCATGCTGGACGTGGGTCCCGGGGTTTTCATACCCCGTCCCGAGACCGAGGCCCTGCTGGAATGGGCCACCTCGCAACAACTCGCGCCGCGGCCCGTCATCGTCGACTTGTGCACCGGTTCCGGTGCTTTGGCCGTGGCGCTCGCTCACCACCTGCCTGACGCGCGAATCATCGCCATCGATAACTCCGACGCCGCGCTCGACTACGCGCGTCGCAATACGCAGCGCACCGCGATCGAACTGCTGCGCGCCGACGTCACCGAGCCGGGACTGCTCGCCGAACTGAATGCTCGAGTCGACATGGTGGTGGCCAACCCGCCCTATGTTCCCGATGATGCCGTGTTGGATCCCGAAGTCACCCAACACGATCCGCGCCAGGCCGTCTTCGGCGGTCCGGACGGATTGGCGGTGACCGCCCCGCTCGTCCGCCTCGCCGGTCGCTGGCTGCGCCCGGGCGGACTGATCGCCGTCGAGCACGACGACACGACGTCGGCGCAGACGGTGGAATTGTTCGATCGCACAGGGTCTTTCGAAGACGTCCGGGCGCGGCGCGATCTGACCGGCCGGCCGCGATTCGTCACGGCCCGCAGGGCAGCGACACCGGGGGAGAACGGCGCCAATGACTGACGTCTTCGACTGTGCGGATCCCGGTCAGCGCTCCCTCGGAATCGCCGCGGCCGCGGGGGCGCTCAGGGGCGGCCGCCTGGTCGTCATGCCGACCGACACCGTGTACGGCATCGGTGCCGATGCGTTCAACAGCGCCGCGGTCGCCGCCCTCCTGTCGGCAAAAGGCCGGGGGCGCGACATGCCGGTGGGTGTGCTGGTCGGCTCCTGGCATACCATCGAGGGACTCGTCTACACCATGCCGGACGGGGCCCGCGACCTGATCCGCGCCTTCTGGCCGGGCGCGTTGAGCCTCGTGGTGAGCCAGGCGCCGTCACTGCAGTGGGATCTCGGCGATGCCCGCGGCACGGTGATGTTGCGGATGCCCCTGCACCCCGTCGCCATTGAACTGCTGCGCGAAGTCGGGCCGCTGGCGGTCTCGAGCGCCAATGTCTCCGGCCGCCGTGCCGCCGTGAACGCCGACGAGGCGCGCAGCCAACTCGGCGATCTGGTGGACGTCTACCTGGAGGCGGGCCCGTCCGATCAAGGGGCGGCCTCCACGATCGTCGATCTGACCGGTGCCTCGCCGCGAATTCTGCGGCCGGGTCCGGTGAGCGCGGAACGGATCGCGGAAGTACTCGCGGTCGATCCGGAGAGCTTGACCGCCCCGGCCTGACTGGAGCGGGTGTCGAGGTGCCAGCTTTGTCCAGTACGGTCTCGGTGATGTCCAGCGACGTGACCAACCTTGCCGGTGGGTTGCTCGCGCTGGGAGACCGCGGTGCCGGCGTTCCGCTTCGTGAGCTGGCGCTGGTCGGGTTGACCGCGGCGATCATCACGTACTTCGCGACCGGGCCGGTGCGGGTGCTGGCCACCCGGCTGGGCGCGGTCGCCTATCCGCGGGAACGCGACGTCCACGTCACGCCGACCCCCCGGATGGGCGGGCTGGCGATGTTTCTCGGCGTCATCACTGCCGTCTTTCTGGCGTCCCAACTTCCGGCGCTCACCCGCGGGTTCGTCTACTCCACCGGCATGCCCGCGGTCCTGGTGGCCGGTGCGGTCATCATGGGCATCGGCCTCATCGACGACCGTTGGGGTCTCGATGCTTTGACCAAGTTCGCCGGTCAGATCACGGCGGCCAGCGTGCTGGTCACCATGGGCGTGGCGTGGAGCGTCCTGTACATCCCCATCGGTGGCGTCGGCACCATCGTGCTCGACCAGGCATCGTCGATCCTGCTGACCCTTGCGCTGACCGTGTCGGTCGTCAACGCGATGAACTTCGTCGACGGGCTCGACGGTCTGGCCGCAGGCCTGGGGCTGATCACCGCGTTGGCGATCTGCATGTTCTCGGTCGGCCTGCTGCGCGACCACGGCGGTGACGTCCTGTTCTACCCGCCCGCGGTGATTTCGGTGGTGCTCGCAGGCGCCTGTCTGGGCTTTCTGCCGCACAACTTTCATCGCGCCAAGATCTTCATGGGCGACTCCGGGTCCATGCTGATCGGTCTGATGCTCTCGGCCGCGTCGACGACGGCCGCGGGCCCGGTCTCCCAGAACGCCTACGGTGCCCGTGACGTGTTCGTGCTGCTCTCCCCTTTCCTGCTGGTGGCCGCCGTCATCTTTGTACCGATGCTCGATTTGCTGTTGGCGATCGTGCGCCGCACCCGCGCGGGCCGCAGCGCGTTCAGCCCGGACAAGATGCACTTGCATCACCGGTTGCTGCAGATCGGCCATTCGCACCGCCGCGTGGTGTTGCTGATCTATCTGTGGGTCGGGATTGTCGCGTTCGGTGCGGCCAGCACGATCTTTTTCCGCCCACGCGATACCGCGGCGGTAATGCTGGGCGCCATCGTGGTGGCCGGAATCGCGACCGCGATACCGCTTCTGCGTGGCCGCGACGAGTACTACGACGACGAGTAGTAGTGGGGGTCGCCGGTGTGGTACGGTGCTGGTAGAACCCCAAAAAGCCGCGCAGGCTACCGGTCCATCGGAGGCTGATCCGACCGGGCTGGATCAAGACCGGCCTCGGGATATACCCCTTGGGTGATTCAACTGTGACGTGCGATACGCTCGGCGGACCACCGATCAGTCGGTCGGGGGGGTTCCCGTTTTACCAACCTGGGATTGAGGTGCTGCAGTGACGACACCAGCGCAGGACGCGCCGTTGGTGTTTCCCTCTGTTGCTTTCCGTCCGGTTCGGCTCTTCGCGATGAGCGTTGCCATCACCGCGGTGGCGGTGCTCGCCGCCGGACTGTCCGGTCACCTGATGGTTGGAGTCTTCTTCGGTGTCGGACTTCTCCTGGGTTTGCTCAATGCGGTGCTGGTGCGTCGCTCGGTTGAATCGATCACCGCCAAGGATCACCCGCTGAAAAGGTCGATGGCGGTCAACTCCGCGTCACGGCTGGCGATCATCACGATCGTCGGGCTGATCATCGCCTACGTCTTTCGGCCCGCCGGCCTGGGCGTCGTGTTCGGATTGGCGCTTTTCCAAGTCCTGCTGGTGTTCTCGACAGCGCTTCCGGTGTGGAAGAAGCTGCGCGCCGGCGACTGGGCGGAGCCTTCGGACGGTGCCGCAGGCGGCGTGATCGCGGGGTCCGACGGAACGGAAGGTAAGGAACAGCAACGATGACTGGGACGACGTTCCTGGCCGAGTCGGCAATCGAGGTTGGCGAGCACAACAAAGCCACCTGGCTTGGCCTGACCGTCAACACCGACACGATCCTGTCGACCGCGATCGCCGCGGTGATCGTGCTCGGGCTGGCTTTCTTCCTGCGCGCGAAGATCACTTCCAAGGGCGTGCCCAGTGGCGTTCAGTTGTTCTGGGAGGCGATCACCGAACAAATGCGCGGGCAGATCGAGAGCGCTATCGGCATGCGGATCGCCCCGTTCGTGCTGCCGTTGGCGGTCACGATCTTCGTGTTCATTCTGATCTCCAACTGGCTGTCGGTGCTGCCGCTGCAGTACAAAGACAAATCCGGGCACGCCTCCGAGCTGCTGAAGTCGGCGGCGGCGGACATCAATTACGTTCTGGCGCTGGCCCTCTTCGTGTTCGTCTGCTATCACGTGGCCGGCATCTGGCGCCGCGGCATAATCGGGCACCCGCTCGCCGTGGTCAAGGGCCACGTGGCGTTCCTGGCGCCGATCAACCTCGTTGAAGAGCTCGCCAAGCCCATCTCGCTGTCACTGCGACTCTTCGGCAACATCTTCGCCGGCGGCATCCTGGTCGCGCTGATCGCGCTTTTCCCGCCGTACATCATGTGGGCACCCAACGCGATCTGGAAGGCCTTCGACCTTTTCGTCGGCGCGATCCAGGCGTTCATCTTCTCGATCCTGACCATCTTGTACTTCAGCCAAGCCATGGAGATCGAGGATCACCATGATTGAGTCGCAGATGAAGTGTTTTGTCCCACGCACCATTACAAGGGCCTGGTAGACCCCTACCAGTTATCAAGGAGGAAACGAATGGCAGGCATGGACCCCCAAATCGCTGCCGCCGCTCTCATCGGCGGTGGCCTGATCATGGGTGGCGGCGCGATCGGCGCCGGCATCGGTGACGGCATTGCCGGTAACGCGCTGGTTTCGGGCATCGCCCGCCAACCCGAGGCGCAGGGCCGGCTGTTCACGCCGTTCTTCATCACGGTCGGTCTGGTCGAGGCGGCCTACTTCATCAACCTGGCGTTCATGGCGTTGTTCGTCTTCGCTACCCCGGTCAAGTAATTCGCCGCAATGCGTGACGCGAGTCTGAGCATTCTGGTATCCAGCCAGGTGGTGGCCGAGGGCGGCAACAACTTCCTCGTCCCCAACGGCACCTTCTTCTTCGTGCTGGCCATCTTCCTGATCGTGCTGGCCGTCATCGGCACATTCGTCGTGCCGCCGGTGATGAGGGTGCTGCACGAGCGCGAGGCCATGGTCGCCAAGACCGCCGCCGACAACAAGAAGGCGACCGAGCAATTCGAAGCGGCAAAGGCCGATTACGAAGAAGCGCTGAGCGAGGCGCGGGTTCAGGCGTCGTCGTTGCGCGACAATGCCCGCGCCGAAGGTCGTAAGGTGGTCGAAGACGCGCGCGCCCGTGCCGAACAACAGGTGATGTCGACGTTGCAAATGGCATCCGAGCAATTGAAGCGGGAGAGGGACGCCGTGGAACTCGATCTGCGTGCCAACGTGGCGTCGATGTCGGCGACGTTGGCAAGCCGCATCCTCGGCGTCGACGTCGCCCCCGCCGCCACCACATCCGCAACCAAGACATCCGGACGGTAAACACGTATGTCGACTTTCATCGGCCAGTTGGTGGGCTTCGCGGCCATCGTGTTCCTGGTGGTGCGCTACGTCGTGCCGCCAGTGCGTCGGCTGATGGCCGCGCGGCAAGAGGCCGTGCGTCAACAGCTGAAAGATGCTGCGACGGCGAGTGATCGGCTGACCGAGTCGACCACGGCGCACAACAAGGCCGTGGAAGACGCGAAGACAGAGGGCGAACGGGTCGTCGAGGAGGCCCAGACGGACGCGGGCCGTATCGTCGAGCAGCTGCGGGCGCAGGCGGATGTCGAGTCCGAACGCATCACCGCACAGGGCAGCCGTCAGGTCGATCTCTTGCGCACCCAGTTGAGCCGGCAGCTCCGGTTGGAACTCGGCCATGAAGCGGTGCGCCAGGCGGGCGAGTTGGTGCGCAATTACGTCGCCGACTCCGAGCAGCAGTCGGCCACCGTCGACCGGTTCCTCGACGAACTCGATGAGATGGCGCCCGTTGCGGCCGACGTCCAGTATCCGCTGATGACCAAGATGCGTTCGTCGAGTCGCGTCGCACTGGGCAACTTGTCGGACAAGTTCAGCGCCCTAGCCAAAGACCTTGACAACAAGGGGCTTTCGGCCGTCTCCAGTGAACTGGTAGAAGTTGCTCAGATGCTGGACCGCGAGATCGTCGTCACGCGCTATCTGACCGTTCCGGCCGAGGATGGAGCCCCCAGGGTCCAGTTGATCGAGCGGCTGCTCTCCGGCAAGGTCGGTGACGTCACCCTCGACGTGCTGCGCTCGGCCGTATCGGAGCGTTGGTCGGCCAACTCCGACCTCATCGACGCCATCGAACACGTGTCTCGGCAGGCGCTGCTCGAAGTAGCCGAACGTGAGGACAAGGTCGACGAGGTCGAAGAGCAGCTGTTCCGGTTCTCCCGCGCCCTCGACGCGGAGCCGCGGTTGGCGATCCTGCTGGGCGACTACTCCGTTCCGGTGGAGGGGCGAGTCGGCCTCCTGCGCAAGGTTTTTGACACCGCGAGCGGCCGGGTCAATCCGATCACGATGGCACTGCTGGCCCAGACTGTGGAGCTGCTGAGGGGCCAGAACGCCGATGAGGCCATTCAGTTCCTGGCCAAGGTTGCGGTGGCGCGCCGCGGCGAAATCGTGGCGCAGGTCAGCGCGGCAGCCGAACTCAGCGATGCGCAGCGCACCCGCCTCATCGACGTGCTCGGCCGCATCTACGACCACCCGGTGGCGGTGCAGCTCCAGATCGATGCCGACCTATTGGGCGGGCTGCTCATCTCCGTGGCCGACGAAGTGATCGACGGGACGCTCGCTTCTCGACTTGCCGCGGCCCAGGCTCAATTGCCCGACTGACCACCATTCGACCAATCACAATCACACGCGAACCAAGATCAAGTAGGAAGACGAAAAGCCATGGCCGAGTTGACCATCTCCGCTGAGGACATCCAGAGCGCCATCGAGGAGTACGTAGGCTCCTTCACCTCCGATACCGCCCGCGAGGAGGTCGGCTCGGTCATCGAGGCCGGCGACGGCATCGCGCACGTCGAGGGCTTGCCCTCCGTCATGACCCAGGAGCTGCTCGAGTTCCCCGGCGGCGTCCTCGGTGTCGCCCTGAACCTCGATGAACACGACATCGGCGCGGTGATCCTGGGTGACTTCGAGAAAATCGAAGAAGGCCAACAGGTCAAGCGCACCGGCGAAGTCCTGTCGGTGCCCGTAGGCGATGCGTTCCTCGGGCGCGTGGTCAATCCGCTCGGCCAGCCGATCGACGGCCAGGGCGACATCGATACCGACATTCGCCGCGCGCTGGAGATCCAGGCGCCGTCGGTGGTGCAACGGCAGAGCGTGAGCGAGCCGCTGCAGACCGGGATCAAGGCCATCGACGCGATGACCCCGATCGGGCGCGGCCAGCGCCAGCTGATCATCGGCGACCGCAAGACGGGCAAGACCGCCGTCTGCGTGGACACCATCCTCAACCAGCGGGAGAACTGGGAGAGCGGCGACGAACGCAAGCAGGTGCGCTGCGTGTACGTGGCCATCGGCCAAAAGGGCACCACGATCGCCTCGGTGCGACGTGCGCTCGACGAGGGCGGCGCGATGGACTACACCACCATTGTGGCGGCGCCGGCGTCCGACTCCGCCGGTTTCAAATGGCTTGCGCCGTATACCGGTTCGGCGATCGCGCAGCATTGGATGTACGAAGGCAAGCACGTGCTGATCGTCTTCGACGACCTGAGCAAGCAGGCCGAGGCCTACCGTGCCATCTCCCTGCTGCTCCGCCGCCCGCCGGGTCGCGAGGCCTACCCCGGCGACGTGTTCTACCTGCACTCGCGTCTGTTGGAGCGTTGCGCCAAGCTGTCCGACGATCTCGGCGGCGGTTCGCTGACCGGTCTGCCGGTTATCGAGACCAAGGCGAACGACATTTCGGCCTACATTCCCACCAACGTCATCTCGATCACCGACGGGCAGTGCTTCCTGGAGTCCGACCTGTTCAACCAGGGTGTGCGGCCGGCCATCAACGTCGGTGTGTCGGTGTCCCGCGTGGGTGGTGCGGCGCAGATCAAGGCCATGAAGGAGGTGGCCGGCTCGCTGCGACTCGACTTGTCGCAGTACCGCGAACTGGAATCGTTCGCCGCCTTCGCCTCGGACCTGGATGCCACCTCCAAGGCGCAGTTGGAGCGCGGCGAGCGGCTGGTCGAACTCTTGAAGCAACCGCAGTACCAGCCCATGCCCGTTGAGGAGCAGGTGGTTTCGATCTTCCTGGGCACCGGCGGTCACCTGGACTCCGTGCCGGTCGAGGACGTCCGGCGTTTCGAGACCGAGCTGCTCGACCACATGCGGGCCTCGGAGGAGAAGTTCCTCAGTGGTGTGCGCGACAGCGGGAAGCTGTCGGAGGAAGGCGAAAACCAGCTCACCGAGATCATCAACAAGTTCAAGAAGGGGTTCGCGGCCACGGGCGGCGGATCGGTGGTGCCTGACGAGCACGTCGAGGCCTTGGACGAAGAGGATCTGGAAAAGGAGTCCGTGCAGGTCAAGAAGGACAAGCCGAAGGACACAAAGCAGTCCAAGGACACCAAGAAGGAATCCGCCAAGGCCTCCGGCAAGGACAAGAAGTAGCTACCGATGGCGGCAACACTTCGCGAATTACGAGGCCGGATCCGATCGGCCGGGTCGATCAAAAAGATCACCAAGGCCCAGGAGATGATCGCGACCTCGCGCATCGGCAAGGCGCAGGCCCGGCTGGAATCGGCCCGGCCCTACGCATTCCAGATCACGTCGATGCTCACCACTTTGTCCTCCGAAGCCGCGTTGGACCATCCACTCCTGGTCGAGCGAGACGAGCCGAAGCGCGCGGGCGTCCTGGTGGTGTCTTCGGACCGTGGTCTGTGCGGGGCGTACAACTCGAGCATCTTCCGCCGCTCCGAGGAGCTGTTCTCCCTGCTGCGAGAGGAAGGCAAGACACCCGTCGTCTACACGGTGGGCCGAAAGGCGCAGAACTACTTCAAGTTCCGCAACTGGGACATCACCGAATCGTGGACGGGTTTCTCCGAGCAGCCCCAGGTGGAAAACGCCCGGGAGATCGCGTCCACGTTGGTCGACAGTTTCATGGCCGGGGTCGGCGATGACGAGTCACAGGACGACGAGGGCGTCGACGAACTGCACATCGTGTACTCGGAGTTCAAGTCGATGATGTCCCAGGCCGCGGTTGCCCACCGCATCGCTCCGCTGGTCATGGAATACGTCGAGGACACCGACGAGCTCCACACCCTGTACTCGTTCGAACCAGACGCCACAACGCTTTTCGAGGCGCTGCTGCCGCGGTACGTGACGACCCGGGTGTATGCCGCTTTGCTCGAGTCGGCGGCATCGGAGCTCGCGTCGCGTCAACGAGCAATGAAGTCGGCGACCGACAACGCCGACGACCTGATCAAAGAGCTGACGTTGATGGCAAACCGCGAGCGCCAGGCCCAGATCACCCAAGAGATCAGCGAAATCGTCGGCGGCGCAAATGCGCTGGCTGACGCTCAGTAGCACACGAGGAAGAAGAAAAATATGGCTGCTACTACCAAAAGCACCGAGAAGACCGACAAGAGCTCGACCAATGGCGACACCAGCGGCCGCATCGTACGGGTGACGGGCCCCGTCGTCGACGTCGAGTTCCCGCGCGGCTCGGTACCCGAGCTGTTCAACGCGCTCAACGCGGAGATCACGTTTGAGGAGCTGAAGAAGACCCTGACTCTCGAGGTTGCGCAGCACTTGGGCGACAACCTCGTTCGAGCCATCTCGCTGCAGCCCACCGACGGCTTGGTGCGCGGCGTTGAGGTCACCGACTCCGGTAGGTCGATCTCGGTGCCGGTCGGCGAGGGCGTCAAGGGCCACGTCTTCAACGCCCTGGGCGACTGCCTGGACAAGCCCGGGTACGGCGAGGAGTTCGACCACTGGTCGATTCACCGCAAGCCGCCGGCGTTCGAAGAGCTCGAGCCCCGCACGGAGATGCTGGAGACCGGCCTCAAGGTCGTCGACCTGCTCACCCCGTACGTGCGCGGTGGCAAGATCGCGCTGTTCGGTGGTGCCGGTGTGGGCAAGACGGTGCTGATTCAGGAGATGATCAACCGTATCGCCCGAAACTTCGGTGGTACTTCGGTTTTCGCCGGCGTGGGGGAGCGCACCCGTGAGGGCAACGACCTGTGGGTCGAGCTGAAGGAAGCCGACGTGCTCAAGGACACCGCGCTGGTGTTCGGTCAGATGGACGAGCCGCCCGGCACCCGTATGCGGGTGGCGTTGTCCGCGCTGACCATGGCCGAGTGGTTCCGCGACGAGGCCGGCCAGGACGTGCTGCTGTTCATCGACAACATCTTCCGATTCACCCAGGCCGGTTCGGAGGTGTCGACGCTGCTCGGTCGTATGCCGTCCGCGGTGGGCTACCAGCCGACGCTGGCCGACGAGATGGGCGAGCTGCAGGAGCGCATCACCTCGACGCGAGGCAAGTCGATCACGTCGATGCAGGCCGTCTATGTGCCCGCCGACGACTACACCGACCCGGCGCCGGCAACGACCTTCGCGCACCTGGACGCCACCACCGAGCTCTCGCGAAACGTGTTCTCCAAGGGCATCTTCCCCGCGGTGGACCCGTTGGCGTCAAGCTCGACCATCCTGGACCCGAGCGTCGTCGGTGACGAGCACTACCGGGTGGCCCAGGAAGTCATTCGGATCCTGCAGCGGTACAAGGACCTTCAGGACATCATCGCGATCCTTGGTATCGACGAGCTCTCGGAAGAGGACAAGCAGCTCGTGCAGCGCGCACGGCGCATCGAGCGGTTCCTCTCGCAGAACATGATGGCGGCCGAGCAGTTCACCGGCCAGCCCGGTTCGACCGTGCCTCTGAAGGAGACCATCGAGGCATTCGACCGGCTGACCAAGGGCGATTTCGACCACATCCCAGAGCAGGCGTTCTTCTTGATCGGTGGCCTCGATGACCTGGCTAAGAAGGCCGAAAGCTTTGGCGCCAAACTTGATTCCTGAGGCATGAGCGAACAGGCTCTGAAAGGCTCTGTCATATGGCGGAATTGAACGTCGAGATAGTCGCCGTCGACCGAAAGATCTGGTCGGGTGAGGCAACGTTTCTGTTCACCCGCACCACCGTCGGTGAGATCGGCATCCTGCCGCGGCACATCCCGCTGGTGGCGCAGTTGGTCGACGACGCAATGGTGCGCGTCGAAAGAGAGGGCGAAGACGATCTGCGGATCGCGGTGGATGGCGGATTTCTCTCTGTCACCGAGGAATCGGTGACGATCCTCGCCGAATCCGCCGAGTTCGAATCGGAGATCGACGAGAGCGCCGCCAGAGAGGCTGCTGAGTCTGACGACCCGCGTATCGCCGCCAAGGGGCGCGCGAGATTGCGTGCCGTCGGCGCGATCGACTAACCGCCGATGAGCGCGCCCATGATCGGCATGGTCGTGCTCGTCGTCGTGCTGGCCGCCGCCGTCATTGCGCTGAGTTATCGGCTGTGGAAGCTGCGCCAGGGCGGCACGGCGGGGATCATGCGAGACATTCCCGCGGTCGGAGGCCATGGCTGGCGCCACGGCGTAATCCGTTACCGCGGCGGCGAAGCCGCGTTCTACCGTCTCTCCAGCCTGCGATTGTGGCCCGATCGGCGGCTGAGCCGCCGAGGCGTCGAGATCGTTTCCAGGCGGGCACCGCGCGGCGACGAGTTCGACATCATGAGCGACGAGATCGTCGTCATCGAGCTGCGCGATACGACCCAGGACCGCAGGTCCGGCTACGAGATCGCTTTGGACAAAGGCGCGTTGACCGCGTTCCTGTCCTGGCTGGAGTCGCGGCCGTCGCCGCGGTCCCGCCGGCGCAGCCTGTAGACCGCGTGAGTCGCCGGTCGAAGAGCGCTCGGCTAACTCGTGGTGGCGTTCTCGCCGCCCGGCTTCCACAGCACGTCGCCATCGGGGTTGGCCACCCGCGACAGGATGAAAAGCAGATCCGACAGGCGGTTCAAGTATTTCGCGGGCAGCACGTTGACCTGGCCGGGGGCGGCATCGACCGCCGCCCACGCCGAGCGTTCGGCTCGACGGACCACGGTCCGGGCGACGTGCAGCAGCGCCGACAACGGCGAACCACCCGGCAGCACAAACGAATTCAGCTTGGGCAAAGGCGCGTTGTACGCGTCACACCATTTCTCGAGCCGGTCAATGTAGGGCTCGGTGACGCGCAGCGGCGGATACTCGGGGTTCTCGACAACAGGAGTCGACAGATCCGCGCCGGCGTCGAACAAGTCGTTCTGGATCTGCCGCAGCACGCCCGCGAGCTTCTCGTCGGGCTGACCGACGGCGACCGCCACCCCGATCGCGGAGTTGGCTTCGTCGCAATCGGCGTAGGCCACCAGCCGAGGATCGTTCTTGGAAACCCGCGAGAAGTCGCTCAATCCCGTCGTGCCGTCGTCGCCGGTTCGGGTGTAGATGCGAGTCAGGTGTACAGCCATGAGCAAACCGTACTCGGGTGTGGCTCGGCCGACTGACAAGCCGATACCGCTTCACTAGACTGACGCGGGTGGCTGAGCGATTCGTGGTGACCGGTGGCAACCGGTTGTCAGGCGAAGTCGCAGTAGGGGGCGCCAAAAACAGCGTTCTCAAGCTGATGGCCGCGACGCTGTTGGCCGAAGGCACCAGCACGATCACCAACTGTCCGGACATCCTGGATGTGCCGCTGATGGCCGAGGTGCTGCGCGGCCTGGGCGCAACCGTCGAACTGGACGGCGACGTCGCCCGCATCACCTCTCCGGACGAACCGAAATACGACGCCGACTTCGCCGCGGTACGACAGTTCCGGGCGTCGGTGTGCGTGCTGGGACCGCTGGTCGGCCGGTGCAAGCGCGCCCGCGTCGCGCTGCCGGGCGGCGATGCGATCGGGTCACGTCCGCTGGACATGCATCAGGCCGGCCTGCGACAACTCGGTGCGCAATGCAACATCGAGCACGGATGCGTAGTGGCACAAGCCGATACGTTGCGCGGCGCGGAGATTCAGCTGGAGTTCCCCTCGGTGGGTGCCACCGAGAACATCCTGATGGCCGCGGTCGTGGCCGAGGGGGTCACCACGATCCACAACGCGGCCCGCGAGCCGGACGTCGTGGATCTCTGCACGATGCTGAACCAGATGGGCGCGCAGATCGAGGGCGCCGGTTCGCCGACGATGACCATCACCGGCGTTCCGAAGCTGCACCCGACCGAACATCGCGTGATCGGCGATCGCATCGTCGCCGCCACCTGGGGAATCGCCGCCGCGATAACCCGCGGGGACATCACGGTGACCGGTATTGACCCGGCGCACCTGCAGGTGGTGCTGCACAAGCTGCACGACGCGGGCGCCACCGTCACGCAGACCGATGACAGTTTCCGGGTGGCGCAGTACGAGCGCCCGAAGGCCGTCAACGTGGCGACCCTGCCGTTCCCCGGATTTCCCACCGACCTGCAGCCGATGGCTATCGCCCTGGCCTCGATCGCGGACGGCACGTCGATGATCACCGAGAACGTATTCGAGGCGCGCTTTCGTTTCGTCGAAGAAATGATCCGCCTCGGTGCCGACGCCCGAACCGACGGGCATCACGCCGTCGTTCGGGGCTTGCCGCAATTGTCGAGTGCACCGGTGTGGTGTTCGGACATTCGGGCGGGCGCCGGCCTGGTGTTGGCTGGGCTTGTCGCCGACGGAGACACCGAGGTCCACGACGTCTTCCACATCGATCGCGGTTACCCGCTGTTCGTGGAAAACCTGGCGATTTTGGGAGCGGAGATCGAGCGGGTACAGTAACCAAAGTCAGTGCCCCACAAGCGCGGTCACCAACGCGAAGGTGAACGGAAGCGGGGCCTTGACTCCCTCGCTGGATTGGTACTAGCCTGGCACGGCTGCTCCCGACACGGTCTCTCGAAGATCAAAACTGGGAGTTGACTAACCTGCCGGACCTGTATTAAGCTGGCAGGGTTGCCCCAAAACGGGCGAAACAAGTGTTGTTTGAGAACTCAATAGTGTGTTTGGTGTTTATTATTTGTTGTTGTTTTTTGACCATACCTAACACCCCCCGTGTGTGGGTGTGGTCGTTATTTTGATGCCAGTTAATTGGTGTCTTTTTGTTAGGTCAGATTTTCTCTGATTGTAAATTCACCTCGTTTCTACGAGGAGTTTTTGTTTGGAGAGTTTGATCCTGGCTCAGGACGAACGCTGGCGGCGTGCTTAACACATGCAAGTCGAACGGAAAGGCCTCTTCGGAGGTACTCGAGTGGCGAACGGGTGAGTAACACGTGGGCAATCTGCCCTGCACTTCGGGATAAGCCTGGGAAACTGGGTCTAATACCGGATAGGACCTTTAGACGCATGTCTTTTGGTGGAAAGCTTTTGCGGTGTGGGATGGGCCCGCGGCCTATCAGCTTGTTGGTGGGGTGATGGCCTACCAAGGCGACGACGGGTAGCCGGCCTGAGAGGGTGTCCGGCCACACTGGGACTGAGATACGGCCCAGACTCCTACGGGAGGCAGCAGTGGGGAATATTGCACAATGGGCGCAAGCCTGATGCAGCGACGCCGCGTGGGGGATGACGGCCTTCGGGTTGTAAACCTCTTTCACCATCGACGAAGGTTCGGGTTTTCTCGGATTGACGGTAGGTGGAGAAGAAGCACCGGCCAACTACGTGCCAGCAGCCGCGGTAATACGTAGGGTGCGAGCGTTGTCCGGAATTACTGGGCGTAAAGAGCTCGTAGGTGGTTTGTCGCGTTGTTCGTGAAATCTCACGGCTTAACTGTGAGCGTGCGGGCGATACGGGCAGACTAGAGTACTGCAGGGGAGACTGGAATTCCTGGTGTAGCGGTGGAATGCGCAGATATCAGGAGGAACACCGGTGGCGAAGGCGGGTCTCTGGGCAGTAACTGACGCTGAGGAGCGAAAGCGTGGGGAGCGAACAGGATTAGATACCCTGGTAGTCCACGCCGTAAACGGTGGGTACTAGGTGTGGGTTTCCTTCCTTGGGATCCGTGCCGTAGCTAACGCATTAAGTACCCCGCCTGGGGAGTACGGCCGCAAGGCTAAAACTCAAAGGAATTGACGGGGGCCCGCACAAGCGGCGGAGCATGTGGATTAATTCGATGCAACGCGAAGAACCTTACCTGGGTTTGACATGCACAGGACGCGTCTAGAGATAGGCGTTCCCTTGTGGCCTGTGTGCAGGTGGTGCATGGCTGTCGTCAGCTCGTGTCGTGAGATGTTGGGTTAAGTCCCGCAACGAGCGCAACCCTTGTCTCATGTTGCCAGCGGGTAATGCCGGGGACTCGTGAGAGACTGCCGGGGTCAACTCGGAGGAAGGTGGGGATGACGTCAAGTCATCATGCCCCTTATGTCCAGGGCTTCACACATGCTACAATGGCCGGTACAAAGGGCTGCGATGCCGTAAGGTTAAGCGAATCCTTTTAAAGCCGGTCTCAGTTCGGATTGGGGTCTGCAACTCGACCCCATGAAGTCGGAGTCGCTAGTAATCGCAGATCAGCAACGCTGCGGTGAATACGTTCCCGGGCCTTGTACACACCGCCCGTCACGTCATGAAAGTCGGTAACACCCGAAGCCAGTGGCCTAACCCTTGGGAGGGAGCTGTCGAAGGTGGGATCGGCGATTGGGACGAAGTCGTAACAAGGTAGCCGTACCGGAAGGTGCGGCTGGATCACCTCCTTTCTAAGGAGCACCACGAAAAGCACTCCAATTGGTGGGGTGCGAGCCGTGAGGGGTTCTCGTCTGTAGTGGACGAAAACCGGGTGCACAACAGCAAATGATTGCCAGACACACTATTGGGCCCTGAGACAACACTCGGTCGATCCGTGTGGAGTCCCTCCATCTTGGTGGTGGGGTGTGGTGTTTGAGTATTGGATAGTGGTTGCGAGCATCTAGATGAACGCGTAGTCCTTCGGGGCCGGCGTGTTCATCGAAATGTGTAATTTCTTTGATTAACTCTTGTGTGTAAGTAAGTGTTTAAGGGCGCATGGTGGATGCCTTGGCATCGAGAGCCGATGAAGGACGTGGGAGGCTGCGATATGCCTCGGGGAGCTGTCAACCGAGCATTGATCCGAGGATTTCCGAATGGGGAAACCCAGCACGAGTGATGTCGTGTTACCCGTATCTGAATATATAGGGTGCGGGAGGTAACGCGGGGAAGTGAAACATCTCAGTACCCGTAGGAGAAGAAAACAATTGTGATTCCGTCAGTAGTGGCGAGCGAACGCGGAACAGGCTAAACCGCACGCATGTATAACCGGGTAGGGGTTGTGTGCGCGGTGTTGTGGGAGTGATATGTCTCAGCTCTACCTGGCTGAGGGGTAGTCAGAAAGTGTCGTGGTTAGCAGAAATGGCCTGGGATGGCCTGCCGTAGACGGTGAGAGCCCGGTACGCGAAAACCCGTCACCTACCTTGTATCAGTTCCCGAGTAGCAGCGGGCCCGTGGAATCTGCTGTGAATCTGCCGGGACCACCCGGTAAGCCTAAATACTTCTCGATGACCGATAGCGGATTAGTACCGTGAGGGAATGGTGAAAAGTACCCCGGGAGGGGAGTGAAATAGTACCTGAAACCGTGTGCCTACAATCCGTCAAAGCCTCCTCGTGGGGTGATGGCGTGCCTTTTGAAGAATGAGCCTGCGAGTCAGGGACACGTCGCGAGGTTAACCCGTGCGGGGTAGCCGCAGCGAAAGCGAGTCTGAATAGGGCGCATCCCCTTTGGGGTGTAGTGGCGTGTTCTGGACCCGAAGCGGAGTGATCTACCCATGGCCAGGGTGAAGCGCGGGTAAGACCGCGTGGAGGCCCGAACCCACTTAGGTTGAAGACTGAGGGGATGAGCTGTGGGTAGGGGTGAAAGGCCAATCAAACTCCGTGATAGCTGGTTCTCCCCGAAATGCATTTAGGTGCAGCGTTGCGTGGTTCACCACGGAGGTAGAGCTACTGGATGGCCGATGGGCCCTACTAGGTTACTGACGTCAGCCAAACTCCGAATGCCGTGGTGTAAAGCGTGGCAGTGAGACGGCGGGGGATAAGCTCCGTACGTCGAGAGGGAAACAGCCCAGATCGCCGGCTAAGGCCCCTAAGCGTGTGCTAAGTGGAAAAGGATGTGTAGTCGCAAAGACAACCAGGAGGTTGGCTTAGAAGCAGCCACCCTTGAAAGAGTGCGTAATAGCTCACTGGTCAAGTGATTATGCGCCGATAATGTAGCGGGGCTCAAGCACACCGCCGAAGCCGCGGCACATTCACGTTTACGTGGATGTGGGTAGGGGAGCGTCCCCCATTCAGCGAAGCCGCCGGGTAACCGGTGGTGGAGGGTGGGGGAGTGAGAATGCAGGCATGAGTAGCGATAAGGCAAGTGAGAACCTTGCCCGCCGTAAGACCAAGGGTTCCTGGGCCAGGCCAGTCCGCCCAGGGTGAGTCGGGACCTAAGGCGAGGCCGACAGGCGTAGTCGATGGACAACGGGTTGATATTCCCGTACCCGTGTATAGGCGTCCCTGATGAATCAGCGGTACTAACCACCCAAAACCGGATCGACCATTCCCCTTCGGGGGCATGGAGTTTCGGGGCTGCGTGGGACCTTCGCTGGTAGTAGTCAAGCGATGGGGTGACGCAGGAAGGTAGCCGTACCAGTCAGTGGTAATACTGGGGCAAGCCTGTAGGGAGAGCGATAGGCAAATCCGTCGCTCATTGATCCTGAGAGGTGATGCATAGCCGATTGAGGCGAATTCGGTGATCCTCTGCTGCCAAGAAAAGCCTCTAGCGAGCACATACACGGCCCGTACCCCAAACCAACACAGGTGGTCAGGTAGAGAATACCAAGGCGTACGAGATAACTATGGTTAAGGAACTCGGCAAAATGCCCCCGTAACTTCGGGAGAAGGGGGGCCGGAATACCGTGAACACCCTTGCGGTGGGAGCGGGATTCGGCCGCAGAAACCAGTGGGTAGCGACTGTTTACTAAAAACACAGGTCCGTGCGAAGTCGCAAGACGATGTATACGGACTGACGCCTGCCCGGTGCTGGAAGGTTAAGAGGACCCGTTAACCGTAAGGTGAAGCGGAGAATTTAAGCCCCAGTAAACGGCGGTGGTAACTATAACCATCCTAAGGTAGCGAAATTCCTTGTCGGGTAAGTTCCGACCTGCACGAATGGCGTAACGACTTCCCAACTGTCTCAACCATAGACTCGGCGAAATTGCACTACGAGTAAAGATGCTCGTTACGCGCGGCAGGACGAAAAGACCCCGGGACCTTCACTACAACTTGGTATTGGTGTTCGGTACGGTTTGTGTAGGATAGGTGGGAGACTTTGAAGTACAGACGCCAGTTTGTATGGAGTCGTTGTTGAAATACCACTCTGATCGTATTGGACACCTAACGTCGAACCCTTATCGGGTTCACGGACAGTGCCTGGCGGGTAGTTTAACTGGGGCGGTTGCCTCCTAAAATGTAACGGAGGCGCCCAAAGGTTCCCTCAACCTGGACGGCAATCAGGTGTTGAGTGTAAGTGCACAAGGGAGCTTGACTGCGAGACCTACAAGTCAAGCAGGGACGAAAGTCGGGACTAGTGATCCGGCACCTCTGAGTGGAAGGGGTGTCGCTCAACGGATAAAAGGTACCCCGGGGATAACAGGCTGATCTTCCCCAAGAGTCCATATCGACGGGATGGTTTGGCACCTCGATGTCGGCTCGTCGCATCCTGGGGCTGGAGCAGGTCCCAAGGGTTGGGCTGTTCGCCCATTAAAGCGGCACGCGAGCTGGGTTTAGAACGTCGTGAGACAGTTCGGTCTCTATCCGCCGCGCGCGTCAGAAACTTGAGGAAACCTGTCCCTAGTACGAGAGGACCGGGACGGACGAACCTCTGGTATACCAGTTGTCCCACCAGGGGCACGGCTGGATAGCCACGTTCGGACAGGATAACCGCTGAAAGCATCTAAGCGGGAAACCTTCTCCAAGATCAGGTTTCTCACCCTTTTAGAGGGATAAGGCCCCCCGCAGACTACGGGTTCGATAGGCCAGACCTGGAAGCCCAGTAATGGGTGCAGGGAACTGGCACTAACCGGCCGAAAACTTACCAACACACAATCGCAACCACAGTCCAGTTCACGGCAGCAATGTCGTGTAACGCCACACCCCCCACCAAACAAATTTAAATAGAGTTACGGCGGCCACAGCGACAGGGAAACGCCCGGTCCCATTCCGAACCCGGAAGCTAAGCCTGTCAGCGCCGATGATACTGCCCATACGGGTGGAAAAGTAGGACACCGCCGAACATACACAAAAACACCCCCGGAAACGGGGGTGTTTTTGCATTCGCAATCAATCGAATAGCGTCATATTCTCCCGTTGCTTTTCTAATTCGAGCAACGTGCGCTTTCGGCCGAGCCCACCGCCGAATCCGGTGAGGCTGCCGTTGGCGCCGATGACGCGATGGCAGGGAACGACGATGGCGATCGGATTGTGCCCGTTGGCCAACCCGACGGCACGGGCGGCGCCCGGTGCCGCGATCTGCTCGGCGATTTCACCGTACGAGCGGGTTTCGCCGTACGGAATGGTCAGCAGGGCCTGCCATACGCGACGCTGAAATTCGGTGCCCCGCAGGTCGAGCTGAACATCGAAATGCGTCAGCTCGCCGGCGAAATACGCGCCGAGTTGCTCGACCGCCTCGCCGAACGCCTGCGGGTTCGGCGACCAGTCCGTGCGGCTCGGCTCGTAGGTCTGGTCGACCATGCGAAGATTCGTCAGCACCGAGCCGCGACCAGCCAGGGTCAGCAGTCCGATCGGGCTGTCGATAATGCGGTACTCGATCATGCGACCTCCTGTGGCGGCCATTGATTTACCGGATGCTCGAGAGTGGTCCAAAGGTATTGGGTGGCATAGGAACGCCAGGGTCGCCACCGCGCACTGCGCGCGACGAGCGAGCGTTCGGCGGACGGCAGACCCAGCTGTTTGGCGGCCAGGCGCAGGCCCAGATCGCTGGCCGGGAATGCGTCGGGGTCGCCCAGGCCGCGCATCGCGATCACTTCCGCGGTCCAGGGACCGACACCCGGTAAGGCCAGCAATTGTGTTCGGGCGCTTTCCCAGTCGCATCCGGCACCCAACTCGACACTTCCGGCGGCGAGGCCGGCGACCAGAGCGCTCAGCGTCCGTTGCCGGGCCTTGGGCACCGCCAGATGGATGGGGTCGATGTCCGCGAGTTGCTCGACCGATGGGAAGATGTGGGTCAACGTTTTCTCGGGATCATTGATCGGCTGCCCGTAGGCGGCGACCAGTCGGCCCGCGTGAGTGCGCGCTGCCTTGGTGGACACCTGCTGGCCCAGCACCGCGCGCACCGCCAGTTCGGCTTCGTCGACCGTGCGCGGGATCCGCTGGCCCGGCGCCTTGGCGACGACGGCGCAGAATTCCGCGTCGTCGCTCAGCGCTTCGTCGACCGCGTCCGGATCGGCGTCGAGGTCCAGCAGCCGCCGGCAGCGCGCGATAGCCGTTGTCAGATCCCGAAAGTCGTCGAGTACGAGCACGCACCGGACATGATCGTCGGCGGGTGTCAGGGTGACGATTGCGTTGCCGAACGGAAGGCGCAGACTGCGTCGGTAGGCGCCATCGCGGACTTCCTCGCAACCGGGGACCGTGCTCGCGGCCAGGTGACCGAAGACACCGCCATAGGCGAAGGGTGTGCGCACCGGAAGCCGAAGACACACGGTGCCAGGGGATTTTGGGCTCGAGCCGGAGCGTGTGGTCGCGCGCTGGCGCAGCGCGCGCGGTGTGTTCTCGAAGACGGACCGCACGGTGTCGTTGAACTGACGGATGCTGGAAAAGCCGGAGGCGAAGGCGACATCGCCGAAGGGCAGGTCCGTGGTTTCGATCAGCACCCGGGCGGTCTGAGCCCGTTGGGCGCGGGCCAGGGCGAGCGGGCCGGCCCCGACCTCGGCCTGTAGCAGCCGCTCCAGCTGCCGGGTGGTGTAACCGAGATGGGCGGCCAGACCGCCGACACCTTCGCGGTCCACCGTCCCGTCGGCGATCAGCCGCATCGTTCGCGCCACGACGTCACCGCGCACATTCCACTCGGGAGAACCCGGGGACGCGTCAGGGCGGCACCGCTTGCATGCTCGAAAGCCCGCTCGCTGAGCGGCCGCCGCCGTCGGGTAAAACCGCACGTTACGCGCGAACGGTGGCCGCACCGGGCAGCTGGGCCGGCAGTAGATGCGGGTGGTCAGCACCGCGGTGACGAACCATCCGTCGAACCGGGCGTCCTTGGACTGGACGGCGCGGTAGCAGCGTTCGAAATCGTCGTGCACGTTTCCAGATTTACACCCGCGCGCCGACAAAACTGGCGGAAAAGCGACATCGTCGTGGAAGCTGGGACAAGCCGAGTCGCCATTCCAGGTAGCCGGTCTTAGTCGCGGTGACCGACGCATTGAATATTCATGGGTCGACGGGCGACGCCAGCTGAGTGGGACGCTCATGCCCGCGCAGGGTCACGGTGTCGCCCAACGACCAACGCGCCCGCTCGTTTTCGCTTGCGCCCTCGATCGCGTCGGCCGTCGCGAGAAGTCGGCTCGAGTGTGACTTGGCAAGCTCGCACAGCCGGGCCGCTTCGTTGACCGGTTCACCGATCACGGTGTATTCGAAACGCTCCCTGGCGCCGACGTTTCCGGCGACGGCGCGACCCGCCGCCACACCGATGCCGGCCGACAGCTCGGACATTTCATTGGCCAGCCGCTCGGTGATGCAGCGGGCGGCGGCGAGCGCCGCGTCCTCCGGGCTGTCGAGGCGGTTCGGTGCTCCGAAGATGGCCAGCGACGCATCGCCTTCAAACTTGTTGACCAGTCCGCAATGTCGATCCACCTCTTCGACGACAATGGCGAAGAATTGGTTGAGCACACTGACGACTTCGGCCGGTGGGCTGTTCGTCACCAGCTGCGTGGAGCCGATGATGTCGATGAATACGACAGCGACGTGGCGTTCCTCGCCGCCGAGCTTCGGCCGCTCGCGTTCGGCGGCCAGGGCGACTTCGCGTCCGACATGCCGGCCGAAAAGATCGCGCACGCGCTCGCGTTCGCGCAAGCCATCGACCATCGCGTTGAAACCGCGTTGCAGCTCACCGAGTTCCGTTCCGTCGAACACCACCAGATCGCCGCGGAGGTTTCCCCGCTCGACGCGCCGCAACGCCGCCATGACGACGCGCACCGGTGTCGCCGTCAGCCACGCCAGGATCCACATCAAGATGCATCCGAAGATCAGCGTCGCAAACGACACCATCAGCACAGCGACCGCGAACTCGGTCTCGGTCAAGTTTTTCATCAGGAGCTGGAAGGCGGTCAGGACGACGATGCCGATGACCGGCACACCCGACCCGAGGAACCACACCGTCATGGTCCGGCCCATGATGCCGGCCGTCAGTCGCCGTGGCGGCGGCCCCGCCTCGAGCGCCTGGGCGGCCACCGGCCGCAGCGCGAACTCGGCGAGCAGATAGCTCCCGGTGGCCACCAGAACCCCGCAGAAGCCAACCCCCACCAGGAACCGCGGGATGAACAAGGTGTTGACCAGGCCGTAGAGGACTGTGAGCACTACCGCCCCGACGCCCCACAAAACGAGGTCGACCAATGCGATTCGCCACGGGGCGATGAACGTGTTGCGCTCGTCCTCAGGGGTCGGCGCGCGCTCCTCGATCGCCCACCGCAATGCGAGCACGGTCCGGCGAGTGATCCAGTAGACGCCTATGGTCAGGGCCAGTGCGACATAGGCAGGCGCGGCGCCGAAGGTGACCCACCAGGGCGCGTCGTTGAACACGCTCGGTGCGGGAATGGCGACCGTCACCAACAGCAGCGCGGCGCCGATGCCGATCAGGTTTGCGCCCAGCACCAGCACGGTCAGGATGACCTGAATGCGGATGCGGCGGCGGTGTTGGCTCTCCGAGACCCGCCCGAGTAGGAATGACCCGTATGCAGGTGTTTCCGGCAGACGTCCGCTCTGACGGGTGACTCTCTCTAGCACCCGCCCTATACGTCGTGCCATCGTCTGACTGGCCAACATGGTGGCGTCAGCCTAATTCGTCGGCCAGGCTCTAAGGTGAGTCGGGTGCGTCTAGTGATCGCTCAATGCACGGTTGACTATGTCGGCAGGCTCACCGCGCATCTGCCTTCCGCCCGCAGGTTGCTGCTGTTCAAGGCCGATGGATCGGTCAGTGTGCACGCCGACGACCGCGCCTACAAGCCATTGAATTGGATGAGCCCGCCGTGCTGGCTGACCGAAGAGACCGGCGATCGGGCCCCGGTGTGGGTGGTCGAAAACAAGGCGGGCGAACAGTTGCGCATCACCGTCGAGGAGATCGAACACGATTCCAGCCACGAGCTCGGCGTCGATCCGGGGCTGGTCAAGGACGGCGTCGAGGCGCACCTGCAGGCGCTGCTCGCCGAGCACGTGCAACTGCTGGGCGAGGGGTACACGCTGGTTCGCCGCGAGTACATGACGGCCATCGGCCCGGTCGATCTGCTCTGCCGTGACGAACGCGGTGGCTCGGTGGCGGTGGAGATCAAGCGTCGCGGCGAGATCGACGGCGTCGAACAGCTCACTCGCTATCTGGAGCTGCTCAACCGCGACTCGGTGCTCGCGCCGGTGAAAGGCGTGTTCGCCGCCCAACAGATCAAGCCGCAGGCCCGCACACTGGCCACCGATCGCGGAATCCGTTGTCTGACATTGGATTACGACAAGATGCGCGGGATGGACAGTGACGAGTACCGGCTGTTTTGACGGCTCGCACTAGACTGCGCCCATGGCTCGGCGCCGTACCCCGCCACGTCGGCAGCGGCCGTTGGCGCCGCCGCCGGCGCCGCGGCGGGTGGAACTCGGGCCCGACGGCCACGAGTACGAAGTGCGTCCCGTCGCGGCGGCCCGTGCGGTCAAAACGTACAGGTGCCCCGGTTGCGACCACGAAATACGCTCCGGCTCAGCACATCTGGTGGTATGGCCGATCGATTCGACACTCGGGGCAGGCCCCGGTCAAGTCGAGGACCGCCGCCATTGGCACACGCCGTGCTGGGCGCACCGCGCTACGCGCGGTCCAACCAGGAAGTGGTCGTGAAAAGCCGGTTTCAGGCGCCCGGTTCGACGAGTTCGATGAGAACGCCGCCGCCGTCCTTGGGGTGGATGAAGTTCATCCGGGAGTTTGCCGTGCCGCGCCGGGGTGCGTCGTAGATCAGGCGCACGCCCTGCTCGCGGAGCTGTTCGGCGAGGGTGTCGAGGTCGCTGACCCGAACGGCCATCTGCTGGATGCCCGGCCCGCGCTTGTCGAGGAACTTCGCGATCGTCGAGGACTCGTCGATCGGGGCCATCAACTGGATTTGCGCGGTGCCCGCCGGGGCGCCGCGCACGGCCAGCATGGCTTCGCGGATTCCCTGCTCCTCGTTGACTTCCTCGTGCACCAGGATCATGCCGAGGGTGTCGTGGTACCAGGTGATTGCGGCGTCCAGGTCGGCGACTGCGATGCCGACGTGATCGATCGCCGTCACCAGTGAGGTGGCCAGGATCTGACGGGCGTCAACTTGATCGGTCGTCATCACATAACGGTAACCTGACGGCAAAGATTGCGCTTCTCCGGGAGGCCGAAACGGCCATCGAGGGAGCGCCTAGCAGGCCTTAGGAGATAGTCATGACGACGTCGGTGATCGTTGCTGGAGCCCGGACACCCATCGGAAAGTTGATGGGTTCGCTGAAGGACTTTTCCGCCAGCGATCTGGGGGCGATCGCGATCGCGGGCGCACTGGAAAAGGCCAAGGTTCCGGCCTCCGCAGTCGACTACGTGATCATGGGCCAGGTGCTCACGGCCGGGGCCGGTCAGATGCCGGCGCGCCAGGCGGCCGTGGCGGCCGGTATCGGGTGGGATGTTCCGGCGCTGACCATCAACAAGATGTGTCTGTCCGGTATTGACTCCATCGCGCTGGCTGACCAGCTCATTCGCGCCGGGGAGTTCGACGTGGTGGTGGCCGGCGGCCAGGAGTCGATGACCAAGGCGCCGCACCTGCTGATGGACAGCCGCTCGGGCTACAAGTACGGCGACGTGACGGTGCTGGACCACATGGCCTACGACGGCCTGCACGACGTGTTCACCGACCAGCCGATGGGGGCGCTCACCGAGCAGCGCAACGACGTCGACGAATTCACCCGGCAGGAGCAGGACGAGTTCGCTGCGCGGTCCCACCAGAAGGCAGCCGCGGCATGGAAGGACGGCGTCTTCACCGACGAGGTGGTGCCGGTCAACATCCCGCAGCGCAAAGGTGATCCGCTGCAGTTCACCGAGGATGAGGGCATCCGGGCCAACACCACCGCCGAGTCGCTGGCCGGCCTCAAGCCGGCATTCCGCCGCGACGGCACCATCACCGCCGGTTCGGCCTCGCAGATCTCCGATGGCGCGGCCGCGGTGGTGGTGATGAGCAAGGCCAAGGCCCAAGAGTTGGGCCTGACCTGGCTGGCCGAGATCGGCGCGCACGGCGTGGTGGCCGGACCGGACTCCACCCTGCAGTCGCAGCCGGCGAACGCGATCAAGAAGGCGATCGGCCGTGAGGGCATCTCGGTGGACCAGCTCGATGTCATAGAGATCAACGAGGCGTTCTCCGCGGTGGCGCTGGCGTCGACCCGCGAACTGGGCGTGAACCCCGACCTCGTCAACGTCAACGGCGGCGCGATCGCCGTCGGGCACCCCATCGGGATGTCTGGGGCGCGGATCACGCTGCACGCCGCGCTGGAGCTGTCCCGACGCGGGTCCGGGTACGCCGTCGCCGCGCTGTGCGGGGCCGGCGGGCAGGGCGACGCCTTGATTCTGCGCGCGGGCTAGCCGCAGTCAGGGGCTTATCGGACGTTGCTGGGACGACGCGCCGATGAATAATTGTGATCTTCGTCATATTTGCTGTTGACGACCCCGCCCGGGGCCCTTTTCGCCCGGTCGTGGCGCCGCCTGACGCGGTCGCGACCGGGTGGATGGGCAGCCCGGGCGCATGACAAACTTGACGGCGTGACGCGTCCGCGACCCTCTATCGGCCCCGCCCTGGCTGGTGCGGTCGATCTCTCCGGTCTCAAGCAACGGCCCCAGCCGGCGGGCGGCCCTCCCGCGGGGGCGGCGCCGTCGGCCGGCGAGGGCGACACCGGAATCATCGCGGTCACCGAGGCCAACTTCGAGGCCGAGGTGCTGCTCCGCTCCGAGGAAGTCCCCGTCGTGGTGCTGCTGTGGTCACCGCGCAGCGACGCGTGCGTGCAGCTGCTCGACACCTTCGCCGGCCTGGCCGCGCAGGACAACGGCAGGTGGTCGCTGACGACGGTCAACGTCGACGTCGCGCCGAGGGTCGCGCAAATATTCGGCGTCGACGCGGTCCCCACCGTCGTGGCCCTGGCCGCCGGTCAGCCGATATCGAGTTTCCAGGGAATGCAGCCGACGGAGCAGTTGCGCGGCTGGTTGGACCAGATTCTCTCGGCGACCGCCGGAAAGCTCAGAGGCTCAACGGGTCCCGGTGAGACGGAGGCCGTCGATCCGGAGCTGGCCGCGGCCCGTCAGCAACTGGAAGACGGCGACTTCGAAGCGGCCAAGACGTCGTATCAGTCGATACTGGACGCCAACCCCGCCAACGCCGAAGCCAAGGGTGCGATCCGCCAGATCGAATTCCTCACGCGCGCAACGGCGCAACCCCCGGATGCCGTCGCGGCTGCCGACGCCGCGCCCGGCGACATCCAAGCCGCCCTGGCCGCGGCCGACGTGCAGATCTTGAATCAGGATGTCGCAGGCGCCTTCGACCGTCTGATTGCCTTGGTGCGCACCACATCCGGCGACGATCGCACCCTGGTGCGCACCCGGCTGGTCGAGCTGTTCGAGATCTTCGACCCCGCCGATCCAGAGGTTGTCGCCGGCCGGCGTAACCTCGCCAACGCGCTGTACTGACGCGACCGTTACTCGGGTTCCAGCCACAGCGCCGAGGTGGGCGGTAGCACCAACAGCGCCGAGGCGGGCCGGCCATGCCACGGGTCTTCCGTAGCGTCGACGCCGCCCATATTGCCGATACCCGAACCGTTGTAGACCGTCGCGTCGGTGTTGAGCACCTCGCGCCAGCGCCCCGCCTGTGGCAGACCCAGCCGGTATCCGCCGTGCTCGGCGCCCGCGAAGTTGAACACGCACGCCATCACCGAGCCGTTCTTGCCGTAACGCAGGAAGCTCAACACGTTGTTACCCGAGTCGTTGGCGTCGATCCAGGAGTATCCGTCGGGCACGGTGTCCTGGCTCCACAACGCCGGGTGACTGCGGTAGACGCCGTTGATGTCGCCGATCAGGCGCAGGATCCCGTTGGAGAACCCTTGCTCGTCGAGCTGCCACCAATCCAGGCCGCGCTCCTCCGACCACTCGGCGCGCTGACCGAATTCCTGTCCCATGAACAGCAATTGCTTGCCCGGGTGCGCCCACTGGTAGGCGAGCAGGCTGCGCAGCCCGGCCGCCTTGACGTGGTTGTTGCCCGGCATCCGGCCCCACAGGGTGCCCTTGCCGTGGACCACCTCGTCATGGCTGATAGGCAGCACATAGTTCTCGCTGAACGCGTACAGCATCGAGAACGTCATCTCGTGGTGGTGGAAGCTGCGGTAGATCGGATCGCGACTGATGTAGTCGAGCGTGTCGTGCATCCAACCCATGTTCCACTTCATCGAGAAGCCCAGACCGCCAAGGTTTGTCGGGCGGGTGACCCCCGGCCACGAAGTCGACTCTTCGGCGATGGTGACGATGCCCGGGGCGGTCTTGTGCACCGTAGCGTTCATCTCCTGCAGGAACTGCACGGCCTCGAGGTTCTCCCGTCCGCCGTAGATGTTGGGGGTCCAACCGCCTTCCGGGCGCGAGTAATCCAGGTAGAGCATCGAGGCGACCGCGTCCACCCGCAGGCCGTCGACGTGGAACTCTTCGAGCCAGAACAGTGCGTTGGCCACCAGGAAGTTGCGGACCTCCCGTCGACCGAAGTCGAATACGTAAGTGCCCCAATCGAGTTGCTCGCCCCGCTTGGGATCGGAGTGCTCATACAGCGGCGTGCCGTCGAAGCGGCCCAGCGCCCAGGCATCCTTGGGGAAGTGGGCCGGCACCCAGTCCACCAGCACGCCGATGCCGGCCTGGTGCAATGCGTCGACCAGCGCCCGGAACTCGTCCGGTGTCCCGAAGCGCGACGTCGGAGCGTAATACGACGTCACCTGGTAGCCCCACGATCCCGCGAAGGGGTGCTCGGCGACCGGCAGCAGCTCGACGTGGGTGAACCCGTGCTCCACCACGTAATCGGTGAGCTCACGGGCCAACTGCCGATAGTTCAGGCCGGGACGCCAGGAACCCAGGTGGACCTCATAAGTGCTCATCGGCTCGAACACCGGGTTGCGCTGCGCGCGTGCCGTCATCCAGTCGGCGTCCTCCCAGGTGTACTGGCTGCGGGTGACCCGCGATGCGGTGTGCGGCGGCACCTCGGTGGCGAATGCCATCGGGTCGGCGCGGTCGGTCGCCACGCCGTCGGCGCCGTGTACGCGGAACTTGTACAGCCCCTCGAGCGGGAACCCGGGCCAGAACAACTCCCAGACGCCCGATGACCCCAGCACCCGCATCGGGGCTTCGGTGCCGGTCCAGCCGTTGAACTCACCGATCAGAGTGACACCTTTGGCGTTGGGCGCCCACACCGCGAACGACACGCCGGTGACGACGCCGTCGGCCGTGGTGAATGAGCGGGGATGTGCGCCAAGGACTTCCCAGAGCCGCTCGTGGCGTCCCTCCCCGAACAAGTGAAGGTCGACCTCGCCCAAAGTCGGCAGAAAGCGGTACGCGTCCGCGACGACGTACGGCTCGGCACCTTCATAGGTGATCTGCAGCCGATAGTCGATCAGGTTGACGAACGGCAAGACCACGGCGAAAAGGCCGGAATCGATGTGCTGCATCGGGAATCGGTCGTCACCGACCAGCGCGACGACTTCGGCCGCATGCGGCCGGTACGCCCGGATGACGGTGTGATCGCCGTATTCGTGAGCGCCAAGAATGCTGTGCGGGTTGTGGTGTGTGCCGGCGACCAGGCGCGACAGGTCGGCCGGATCGGGCGCCAAGTGTGTCCGAGCGAGTTGGTCGGCTTGGCTCATATCCCTTTCACCTCCGGTCCGTTTCATCGCCTGCGTATCAGGGTCATGCGTGCGTCATGCGGTATGAGCGGCATATTGATGATGTGCGCGACGGCCTGACCGGGGTCGATGCGAACGTAATTAGCCTGCCCCCATTGGAATTCCTGGCCGGTGATCTCGTCGCGCACCCAAAACCGCTCGTAGGGCTCCATACCCAAAGCGGCCATGTCTAAAAACAGGGTCGCTTCCTCGGCTCCGTACGCGTTGAGCGTCACGACCACCAGCACACAGTCGCCGGTCGCCGGGTCGAACTTCGAGTAGGCCAGCATCGCGTCGTTGTCCACGCCGTGGAAATGGATGGTGCGCAGTTGCTGCAGGGCGGGATGAAGTCGGCGAATTGCGTTGAGCTGTGTGATGAATGGCTCGAGCGATCGTCCCTCGGCGAGGGCGCCCGCGAAATCACGGGGCCGCAACTCGTACTTCTCGGAGTCCAGGTACTCCTCGCTGCCCTCCCGCACCGCGCGGTGCTCGAACAGTTCGTAACCCGAATACACGCCCCAAGCCGGCCCCATGGTGGCAGCCAGCACCGCACGGATGGCGAACATTCCGGGCCCGTTGTGCTGCAAGACGGCGTGCAAGATGTCGGGGGTGTTGACGAACAGGTTGGGGCGGCGAAAGTCGGCGAGGCTGGCGATGTCGTTGCCGAATTCGGTCAATTCCCACTTCGCCGTGCGCCAGGTGAAGTAGCTGTAAGACTGGGTGAACCCCAATTTCGCCAGACCGTACTGCCGCGCCGGTGGCGTGAACGCCTCGGACAAGAACAGGACGTCGGGATCGGCGGCCTTGACCGTGGCGATCAGCCAGGCCCAGAAATCCGGCGGCTTGGTGTGCGGGTTGTCGACGCGAAAGAACTTGACGCCGTGGTCGATCCAATACCGGACCACGCGCAGCACCTCGTCGTAGAGGCCGGCCGGGTCGTTGTCGAAGTTGATCGGATAGATGTCCTGGTACTTCTTGGGCGGGTTTTCCGCGTAAGCGATGGTGCCGTCGGGCAATTCGGTGAACCAGTTGCGGTGGTCACGCGCCCACGGATGGTCCGGCGCGCATTGCAGGGCGAGGTCCAGCGCCACCTCCATGCCCAGCTCGCGCGTCGCGGCGACGAACGCGTCGAAGTTCTCGATGGTGCCCAGGTCCGGATGGATGGCGTCATGGCCGCCCTCGTCGCTGCCAATCGCCCAGGGAGAACCCACATCGCCGGCTGCGGCGGTCGGGGAGTTGTTGCGCCCCTTGCGATGTACCTTGCCGATCGGGTGGATCGGCGGCAGGTAGACGACGTCGAATCCCATTGCCGCGATGCGCGGAAGCTGGGCGGCGGCGGTGGCGAAGGTGCCGTGCACCGGGTTGCCGTCGGCATCCCATCCGCCGGTCGAGCGGGGAAACATCTCGTACCAGGAGCCGAACCGCGCCAGCGGCCGGTCCACCCACACGCCGTGCTGTTCGCCGCGGGTCACCAGATCGCGCAGCGGGTAGTCGGCCAGAATCTCTTCGATCTCCGGTCCCAGCGCCAGCGCGGTGCGGGTGACTGGATCACCGGGCTTGCGCAGCGCAGTCGCGGCGGTCAGCAGCGGTTCGCGCAGCGGGCGGGGCACGCCCGTGGCCGCGCGCTCGAACAACCCGGCGCCGACCAACAGATCGTTGGACAGTTCGGTTTCGCCTTGACCCGCGTCCAGTTTGGCGATCAGCCCGTGTCGCCACGAATGAATCGGGTCGCCCCACCCGTCGACCCGGAACGTCCACAAACCGACCTGGTCGGGGGTGAACTGACCATGAAAGACATAGGGCTCGAGACCCATCGTCATCGGCAGCGACAGCGGCTTGATCCGTTGCTGATTGACCTTGCCGTCGCGTTCCGTGACCGGCTTTGCCGGCGCCTGAACCGCCTTGATCCGGCGGGTCTCGGTTACCTGCGGATAGCCGGTGCCGAGGTAGCGCACCACCAAGGTGGCCGCGACGGCCTCGTGACCCTCGCGCCATACCGCGGCGCTGACCGGTACGACTTCGCCGACCACTGCTTTCGCGGGATACGCGCCACAGGAAACGACCGGTTGGACGTTATCGATCTCGACACGACCGGGCACCAGCACTCCGTTCCGATTGTGTGCGGCCAACCCCCGCGATGTGTTCCGTGCGGATTGCCGCTCGTCGGGAAACTTCCTGTCGTGGGGAACTTTCTGTGCGGGGAGGCATCGTTGCGACCCCGGTAACTACCCGATACCCACCCTAGTCTCCGGTCACACACCGGCGAGGAAAGCGATCCTGTCCGCCGTGCGGCGGCGCAGAACCTCAGTAAGGTATTAACGCGTGAAAGCCCTCCGCCGGTTTACCGTCCGTGCTCACCTTCCGGAGCGTTTGACCGCGCTGGACCAGCTGTCGACCAACCTGCGATGGTCGTGGGACAAGCCCACCCAAGAGCTTTTCGCGACTATCGACCCCGAGCTGTGGGAGCGGTGCAGCAGCGATCCAGTCGCGTTGCTGGGCGCGGTGAAGCCGGCGCGGCTCGACGAGTTGGCGCTCGACGAGGCGTTCCTGGGCCGGCTCGATGCGTTGACCGCCGATTTGAACGATTACCTGAGTCGCCCGCTGTGGTACCAGCAACAGCAGGAGCGCAGCGCCGAAATGCCGGCCGCGATTGCCTACTTCTCGATGGAGTTCGGCATCGCCGAAGTGTTGCCCAACTACTCCGGCGGTTTGGGCATCCTCGCCGGCGACCACCTGAAGTCCGCGTCCGATCTGGGTGTCCCGCTGGTAGCGGTGGGCCTTTACTACCGCTCCGGATACTTCCGTCAGTCGCTGACGGCCGACGGCTGGCAGAACGAGACCTACCCGTCGTTGGACCCGCAAGGCCTGCCACTGCGGCTGCTGACCGATGCGACCGGCGAACCCGCGCTGGTTGAGTTGATGCTGCCGGACTCCGCACAGCTGCACGCCCGGATCTGGGTCGCTCAAGTGGGCAGGGTTCCGTTGCTGTTGCTGGATTCCGACGTCCCGGAGAACGAGCACGATCTGCGCGGCGTCACCGATCGCCTGTATGGCGGTGATCAAGAACATCGGATGAGGCAGGAGATCCTGGCGGGCATCGGCGGGGTGCGGGCGATCCGTGCCTTCACCGACATTCACGGACTGCCCGCGCCCGAGGTGTTCCACATGAACGAGGGCCACGCGGGCTTCCTCGGAGCGGAACGCATCCGCGAACTGATGACCGGCTCCGGGCTGGACTTCGACACCGCGCTGACGGTGGTGCGCTCTAGCACGGTGTTCACCACGCATACGCCCGTGCCCGCCGGGATCGACCGGTTCCCCATCGACATGGTGCGGTTGTACTTCGACGACCACGCGGGCGACGAAGCCGAACCCGCCGGTAAGGCCGCGACGTCTGACGCCTCGCCGGTGCTGCTGCCGGGTGTGCCGACGGCTCGCATCCTGGCGCTCGGCGCCGAGGACGACCCCACCAAATTCAACATGGCGCACATGGGCCTACGGCTGGCCCAGCGCGCCAACGGGGTGTCGTCGCTGCACGGACGGGTGAGCCGGTCCATGTTCAACGAACTGTGGCCCGGTTTCGACGCGAGCGAGGTGCCGATCGGCTCGATTACCAACGGAGTTCACGCCCGCACCTGGGCGGCGCCGCAGTGGCTGCAGCTGGGCCGCGAGCTGGCCGGTTCGGATTCGTTCAGCGATCCGGGGGTCTGGCTGCGCCTCAAGCAGGTCGACGCGGGCCACCTGTGGTGGATCCGCTCGCAGCTGCGATCCCTCCTGGTCGACGACGTCCGGCAGCGGCTCCGTCGGTCATGGCTGGAACGTGGCGCCTCGGACGCCGAATTGGGTTGGATCGCAACGGCATTCGATCCAGAGGTGCTGACCATCGGTTTCGCTCGGCGGGTGCCGACGTATAAGCGGCTGACGCTGATGCTGCGTGATCCGCATCGGCTGGAACACCTGCTGCTCGACCAGGAGCGGCCCATTCAGCTGATCGTCGCGGGGAAGTCGCACCCCGCCGACGACGGCGGCAAGGCGCTGATCCAGCAGGTGGTGCGCTTTGCCGACCGGCCAGAGGTGCGCCACCGCATCGCTTTTCTGCCCGATTACGACATGTCCATGGCGCGGCTGCTCTACTGGGGCTGCGACGTGTGGTTGAACAACCCCTTGCGACCGTTGGAGGCTTGCGGCACTTCGGGAATGAAGAGCGCACTCAACGGCGGCCTGAACCTGTCCATCCGCGACGGCTGGTGGGACGAATGGTACGACGGCGAAAACGGTTGGGAGATACCGTCTGCCGATGGCGTGACCGACGAGAACCGGCGCGACGACCTGGAGTCCAGTGGGCTCTACACACTGCTGGAAGAAGCCGTCGCACCGAAGTTCTACGAGCGCGACGAACACGGCGTGCCGCCGCGCTGGATCGAGATGGTGCGCCACACCGTGCAGACGCTCGGACCAAAGGTGTTGGCGTCCCGCATGGTGCGCGACTACGTCGAGCAGTACTACACCCCGGCCGCACAGTCGCTGCGCAAGACGATCGCACCGGCCGACGGTGCCGAAGACGCGGCGGGCGGCGGCGAGTTCGGCGCGGCCCGTGAGCTGGCCGCCTACCGCCGGCGCGCCCAGGAGGCCTGGCCCAAGATCGTCATCACCGATGTCGACAGCACCGGCCTGCCGGACAGTCCGGTGCTCGGCTCGAAGCTGACCCTGACCGCCACCGTCGCGCTGGCCGGGTTGGCGACCGACGAGGTCACGGTCCAGGCGCTGGTGGGCCGGGTCGACGCCAGCGATGCCCTGCTGGAGCCGATCACCGTCGAGATGTCCTACGCGGGTACCGCCGAGGGCGGCAACCAGGTCTTCTCCACGACGACGCCGCTGCCGCTGGCGGGATCGGTCGGCTACACCGTGCGCGTGCTGCCGCACAACCCGATGCTGGCGGCCAGCACCGAGCTTGGCCTGGTCACGCTGGCGCGATAGCCGGGTCGGTCAGGCCGACAGGCCCTCTTCCGAAGGCGCCGCGGTGCGCAGCCGCTGCAGCGCCTGGCGCACCTGGTCGCCGTTGGTGGTCTGCCAAAACGGTGGCAACGAGGCCCGCAGGTAGCCGCCGTAGCCGGCGGTGACCATGCGGGAGTCGAGCACAGCAACCACGCCGCGATCGCTGACGCGCCGCAACAACCGCCCCGAGCCCTGCGCCAGCAGCAGTGCCGCGTGGTTGGCGGCGACGGCCATGAAACCATTGCCGCCGCGCGCGGCGACCGCGCGCTGCCGCGCACCCAGCAGGGGGTCGTCGGGCCGGGGGAACGGGATGCGGTCGATCAGCACCAATGACAGCGACGGCCCGGGCACATCGACGCCCTGCCACAGCGACAGCGTGCCGAACAGCGACGTCTGCGGGTCGGCGCTGAACTGCTCGACGAGCGCCGAGGTGCTGTCGTCGCCCTGACACAGCACCGGCGTCGACAGCCGCCCGCGCATGGCCTCGGCCGCCGCCCGGGCCGCCCGCATCGACGAGAACAACCCCAGCGTGCGTCCGTCAGCCGCGGCGATCAGCTCGGCGATTTCGTTCAGCTGCTCGGCAGAGCCGGTGCCGTCGCGTCCCGGTGGCGGCAGGTGCGCGGCCACGTACAGGATTCCGGCCTTGGCGTGCTGGAACGGCGAGCCCACGTCGACGCCGCGCCAGCGCGCGTCGTCGCCTTCCTCGGCCGTCAGTCCCCAGGCCGCGGCCATGGCGTCGAACGAGCCGCCGATGGTCAGCGTCGCCGACGTCAGCACCACGGTCGAACGCGAGAACACCCGCGACCGCAGCAGCCCGGCGACCGACAGCGGCGCCACGCGCAACACCGGGCGCGAGGAACCCCTGATCTCTTCGTGCTCGAGCCACACCACGTCGGTGCGGTCGGGGATGGCCGGACCGAACGATCCCAGCACGCGCGACGCGGTGTCCGAGATCTCGCTCAGTGCCGCAACGGCTTCCGCGCGCGCCGACGCCGCCTTGGGGTCGTTGGTGGTGTCGATCGCCGAGCGCGCCACGCTCGCCACGTCGCGCAGCGCGGTCAGGTAGGTCGCCAGCTCGTCGTCGAGGCGGTCGATGCGGCCCGGCGTGCCGTCGTGGATGATCGAGGCGAAGTTCGCCGTCGCCGCCTCCAGCCGCTGGATCAACTCCGGCTCCACCAGGCGGGCGATGCGCCGGGCGGCCACGCCGAGGGAGGCCGACGTCAGCTCCGCGGTGGCCACCGATGTCACCCGATCGACCAGCTCGTGCGCTTCGTCGACGACCAGCAGCGCATGCTCGGGCAGCACCGCCGATTCGGCCACGGCGTCGATGGCCAGCAGCGCGTGGTTGGTGACCACGACGTCGGCGCGCCCGGCCCGGCTGCGCGCCCGCTCGGAGAAGCACTCGGCGCCGAACGGGCAGCGCGCCACGCCGAGGCATTCCCGCGCGGAAACGCTGACCTGCGACCAGGATCGGTCTCCGACGCCGGGTTTGAGGTCATCGCGATCACCGGATTCGGTGCTCGACGCCCATTCGGTGAGGCGCTGGACGTCGCGGCCCAGCGCGCTGACCGCCATCGGGTTGAACAGTTCCTCCTGCGGCCGGTCGTCGCCCTCTTCACCGTCGGCTGCCCCGCCATTGTGAATCTTGTTCAGGCACAGATAGTTTCGCCTGCCTTTGAGTAAAGCGAACTGCGGACGGCGCGGCAGCGCAGCGGCCAGCGCGTCGACCAGCCTGGGCAGATCGCGGTCGACCAGCTGGCGCTGCAGAGCGATCGTCGCCGTGGACACGACGACGGGGGACTCGTCGTCGATCGCGTGGACGATCGCGGGCACCAGATACGCGAGCGACTTGCCGGTGCCGGTGCCGGCCTGCACCACCAGGTGCTCGTCGGTGTCGAAAGCGCGCGCCACCGCGGCGGCCATCTCCTGCTGGCCGCTGCGCTCACTGCCACCGAGCGCGGCCACCGCGGTAGCCAGCAGCTCGGATACGGAAACGTCGGACGTGGCTACCCTCTTCGCTGTTCGGGGGCGGGAATCTGTGTCGTCGTGATCGCGGGATCGCCGTGCGACAAGTTCAATCCCTCCCACGGCAGAGTGCGCAGCCCGGAAGTTACCAGCTCGCGCGCCGCGGCGAGGTTCGGTTTGGACACCAGTTCGCCACCGCGGACCAGCGGGATGGTCAGCACCCGAGCCGGTTCGGAGACGACGGGCCGGTGACCGGCCGGATACACCACCTCCTCGGTGACGATGCCGGAATCGCGCGATAGGCGCAGCGCCTCCTTGCGCCCGCCCTGGGATCCCTTGTGGCTGCTGCGCTTTTGCACCGGCAATCCGTCCACCTCGACGAGTTTGTACACCATGTTCGCCGTCGGGGCGCCCGAGCCCGTCACCAGCGACGTGCCCACGCCGTAACTGTCCACCGGCTCGGCGGCCAAGGCCGCGATGGAGTACTCGTCGAGGTCGCCGGAGACGACGATGCGGGTCCCGGTCGCTCCCAGCTCGTCGAGCTGTTCACGCACCTGCCGGGCCAGCACGCCCAGCTCGCCGGAGTCGATGCGCACCGCGCCCAAGCCGGTACCGGCGGCGGCCACCGCATTGGCGACACCGGTCGTCACGTCATAGGTGTCCACCAGCAGGGTGGTGTTAACCCCGAGCGCGTCGACCTGTGCCCGAAATGCCGCCAATTCGGTGGATTCCGTGGGGGAGTCGGCGCGAGCATGCAGCATGGTGAACGCGTGCGCGGCGGTGCCCTCGGCGGGTACCCCGTAGCAGCGCTGCGCCTCGAGATTGGACGACGCCGCGAAACCGGCCAGATACGCGGCGCGGGCCGCGGCGATGGCGGCCTGTTCGTGGGTTCGTCGTGACCCCATCTCGATCAGCGGGCGTCCCCTGGCCGCGCTCACCATCCGCGCCGCGGCCGACGCGACCGCGGTGTCGTGATTGAAAATCGACAGCGCCAGCGTCTCGAGCACCACGCATTCGGCGAACGTCCCGGTCACCGACAGGACGGGGGATCCGGGGAAGTACAGTTCGCCTTCGGCGTAGCCGTCGATGTCACCGCCGAATCGGAATTCGCGTAAGTACCGCAACGTATCCGGGTCGAGGAACTGTGCCAGCGACTGGCACGCCTGGTCATCGAAGCTGAATTGCGGCAGCGCCTCGAGCAGCCGGCCGGTTCCCGCGACCACGCCGTAGCGGCGGCCGTCGGGAAGCCGGCGGGCGAAAAGCTCGAAGGTGGTCCGTCGATCCGCGGTGCCGTCTCGCAGCGCCGCGGCCAACATCGTCAGCTCGTATTTGTCGGTCAGCAGCCCAGTGACGACCGGGTCGTTCATTCCATAACGGTATCGGCTGCCATTGGGGCTCGGAAACGTCGTGCACCCCTCGGTATCGTGTACGCCATGGTTGTTATGTCAGCGCCCACTAAGCCGGGCACTACAGGACAACGAGAGTCCGCACCGGTAGAGGCCACGGCGAGCCCGTGGGTCACGATCGTCTGGGACGACCCGGTCAATCTGATGACCTATGTGACCTATGTGTTCCAGAAGTTGTTCGGCTACAGCGAGCCGCACGCCACCAAGCTGATGTTGCAGGTGCACAACGAGGGAAAGGCCGTGGTGTCCGCCGGCAGTCGTGAGTCCATGGAAGCCGATGTGTCCAAGCTGCACGCCGCCGGTCTTTGGGCGACGATGCAGCAGGACCGCTGAACCTCGAGGCGCTGGCGATTTCCTGTGCGCAAATGGAAGCGGGTCGAAACCGCTAGCGGCCCTCGCTTTCGGTCGTCCCTGGCATCGCACGAGGCCGCCCTGCTCAAGAACTTGGCCACCGCGATGATCGGCCTGCTCGACGAGCGTGAATCGTCTTCGCCCGCAGACGAACTCGAGGAGATCACCGGGATCAAGACGGGCAATGCCGATCCCCCGAAAGATCCCACGCTGCGCCGGCTGCTGCCCGACTTCTACAGGTATCACGACGAGGACACCGCGCCGCCCGATTCCGCGGACAGCCTGAACGCCGCGTTGCGCAGCCTGCACGAGCCCGACATCGTCAACGCCAAACGCGTTGCCGCACACCGATTGCTGAGCACGGTTCCCGACGATGGCGGCCGCTTCGAGCTGACCGAGGACGACGCGAACGCATGGATCGCGGCGGTCAACGACATCCGGTTGACCCTGGGAGTCATGCTCGAGGTCGGGCCGGAGGGTCCGGAGCGCCTGCCCGCCGACCATCCCCTGGCCGTGCACTTCGACGTGTACCAGTGGCTGACGGTGTTGCAGGAGTACCTGGTCCTGGTGCTGATGGGGCCCCGCGACCGATGAACGCCATCACCGACGTCGCGGGCATCCGCGTCGGCCACTACCAACGTCTGGATCCCGACGCGTCCCTGGGCGCCGGCTGGGCTTGCGGCGTCACCGTCGTGCTCACCCCGCCCGGCACCGTCGGCGCGGTGGATTGCCGCGGCGGAGCGCCCGGCACCCGGGAGACCGATCTCTTGGATCCCGCCAACACCGTGCGGTTCGTGGACGCGGTGTTGCTCGCCGGGGGCAGTGCCTACGGGCTGGCCGCCGCCGACGGCGCCATGCGCTTCCTGGAAGAACGCGAGCGCGGTGTGGCGATGGACGGCGGCGTGGTGCCGATCGTGCCGGGCGCGGTGATCTTCGATCTGCCGGTCGGGGGATGGGAGTGCCGCCCGACGGCGGAGTTCGGTTACGCGGCGTGCGAGGCCGCCTCGCAAGACGGCGAAGCCGGCGCGGCGATGGGCGTCGGGACCGTCGGCGCCGGGGTGGGGGCGCGCGCCGGGGCGCTCAAGGGCGGAGTCGGAACCGCGTCGAGGGCGCTTCCGTCCGGCGTGACCGTCGGGGCGGTGGCCGTGGTGAACTCCGCCGGCGAGGTCGTCGACCGGACCACCGGGCTGCCGTGGATGGCGGACCTCACCCGGCAGTTCGGGCTGCGGCCGCCGCCGGCCGAGCAGATCGAGGCGCTCGCCCAGTTGCCGTCCCCATCGGATCCGGTGGACAACCCGCTCAACACCGTCATCGCGGTGGTGGCCACCGACGCCGCCCTGAGCCCGGCGGCATGTCGGCGGGTGGCGATCGCCGCCCACGACGGCCTCGCCCGCAGTATCCGGCCGGCGCACACGCCGGTCGACGGTGACACGGTGTTCGTGCTGGCCACCGGGGCGGTCGAGGTAGGCGCGGACACCAGTCCGAAACCGGTGCCCGCCGCCTTCTCCCCAGAGACCCGGCTTGTCACCGAGGTGGGCATCGCCGCCGCCGATTGCTTGGCGCAAGCGGTGCTGGGCGGCGTGCTGGCCGCCGAATCGATCGCCGGCATACCGAGCTATCGCGACGTGCTGCCGGGTGCATTCGGTCGATGAGAGGCGACCGGCCGCGGCGCCGGTAGCCTTGACGATGCTGGAAACACGCTGGAAGGGCAGCCATGGGTAAGAGGACTCCCACCGGACGCCCCGGCGCGCCTGCAGCCCAGCCGAGGAAGCGGTCCGCCGCCGCCGTGGGAGCCGTCACGATCCTCACGTTCGTGGCCCTGCTCTACGTCGTCGAGCTGATCGACCAGCTGACGCGGCACTCGCTGGACGCCAATGGCATCAGGCCGCTGGAGGCCGACGGCCTGTGGGGCGTCATCTTCGCCCCGGTGTTGCACGAGAGCTGGCAACACCTGATGGCCAACACCGTGCCGCTGCTGATCCTTGGATTCCTGATGACGCTGGCCGGCCTGTCCCGGTTCGTCTGGGCTACCGCCATCGTGTGGATCGTCGGTGGCCTCGGCACCTGGGTAATCGGCAACGTCGGCAGCAGCTGCGGGCCCACCGACCACATCGGCGCGTCGGGCCTGATCTTCGGCTGGCTGGCCTTCCTGCTCGTATTCGGCATCTTCGTGCGCCGGATGCGCGACATCATCATCGGCCTGATCGTGATGTTCGCCTATGGCGGCGTCCTGCTCGGAGCCATGCCGGTGCTCGGCAGATGCGGAGGCGTGTCATGGCAGGGCCATTTGTGCGGAGCGATCGCCGGCGTCGTGGCCGCCTATGTGTTGTCCGCACCGGAGCGTCAGGGCCGAACGTCGGGGAAGGCCCGCACCGCTGTGCCGCGGCCCAAGATATGAGCTCGGCACTGGCGCCCATCGGGGTATTCGACTCCGGCGTCGGGGGACTCACCGTCGCGCGGGCGATCATCGACCAGCTGCCCGACGAGGACATCATCTACGTCGGCGACACCGGCCACGGTCCGTACGGCCCGTTGACCATCCCCGAGGTCCGCGCGCACGCGCTGGCCATCGGTGACGACCTCGTCGGCCGCGGCGTCAAGGCGTTGGTCATCGCCTGCAACACCGCATCCGCGGCGTGCTTGCGAGACGCTCGCGAACGCTACGACGTGCCCGTCGTCGAGGTCATCCTGCCCGCGGTGCGCCGCGCGGTGGCCACCACCCGCAACGGGCGCATCGGCGTCATCGGCACCCAGGCGACCATCAACTCGCACGCCTATCAGGACGCGTTCGCCGCCGCGCGCGACACCGAGATCACCGCGGTGGCATGCCCGCGCTTCGTCGACTTCGTGGAGCGCGGCGTGACCAGCGGCCGGCAGGTACTCGGGTTGGCCGAGGGGTATCTCGAGCCGCTGCAGCGCGCGCAGGTCGACACGCTGGTGCTCGGCTGCACGCACTACCCCCTGCTCTCCGGGCTCATCCAGTTGGCGATGGGGGAGCACGTGACGCTGGTTTCCAGCGCGGAGGAAACAGCCAAGGAAGTGCTTCGGGTGTTGACCGAACGGGACGTGCTTCGCCCGCACGACGCACCCCCTGCGACTCGCATTTTCGAAGCCACCGGCGACCCCGACGCATTCACCGCATTGGCGGCGCGATTCCTGGGTCCCGCGGTCACCGGTGTCCGGCCCGTTCATCAGGTGCGCATTGATTGACGACCGGACGAGATTCTCGTCACACCAATGCGGCGATGTTTTCGTCACGGTCCTACCGGGCATGGCACAGTAGTGTCCGTGCGAATAACCGTGCTCGGCTGCTCGGGCAGTGTGGTCGGTCCGGATTCGCCCGCGTCGGGTTATCTGCTCCGGGCACCGGACACTCCGCCGTTGGTCATCGACTTCGGCGGGGGCGTCCTCGGCGCGCTACAGCGGTATGCCGACCCCGGTTCCGTGCACGTGCTGTTGTCCCATCTGCATGCCGATCACTGTCTGGATTTGCCCGGGCTTTTCGTGTGGCGGCGCTACCACCCGACGCGTCCGCTGGGCAAGGCGTTGCTCTACGGCCCGGGGGACACTTGGTCGCGCCTGGGCGCCGCGTCGTCGCCCTACGGCGGTGAAATCGACGACTGTTCAGACATTTTCGACGTTCGGCATTGGATCGACGGTGAGCCGGTGACCATCGGCGCGCTGACGGTGACACCGCGTGTGGTGGCTCATCCGACCGAGTCCTACGGCCTGAAGATCACCGATCCCTCCGGCGCATCGTTCGTCTACAGCGGCGACACCGGTACGTGCGATCAGCTCGTCGAGCTGGCTCGTGGCGCCGATGTCTTCCTCTGCGAGGCTTCGTGGACGCACTCGCCGGATCGGCCGCCCGCGTTGCATCTGTCGGGCACCGAGGCCGGCCGCGCCGCGGCCGAGGCCGGCGTTCACGAACTGTTGCTGACGCACATTCCTCCGTGGACCTCGCGTGAGGACGTGATCAGCGAGGCCAAGGCCGAGTTCGATGGTCCCGTGCATGCGGTGGTGTGCGGGGAGACGTTCGATATCCGCCGCTACGAGCGGGTCTGAGCCACCCGCGGCGGTGGTGAATTGCCCGCTAGTGTTGGCGGCGTGACGAGACGAGAAGACGGCCGCCTCGACGACGAGCTCCGGCCCGTTGTCATCACCCGCGGTTTCACCGACCACCCCGCCGGTTCGGTATTGATCGAGTTCGGCCACACCAAGGTCATGTGTACGGCCAGCGTGACCGAGGGGGTGCCGCGCTGGCGCAAGGGATCGGGCCTGGGGTGGCTGACCGCGGAGTACGCGATGTTGCCGTCGGCAACCCACACCCGCTCGGACCGCGAATCGGTAAGGGGCCGCCTGTCCGGCCGCACCCAGGAGATCAGCCGCCTGATCGGGAGGTCGCTGCGTGCGTGCATCGACCTCGCGGCACTGGGGGAGAACACCATCGCCGTCGACTGCGACGTCTTGCAGGCCGACGGTGGCACCCGCACCGCGGCCATCACGGGTGCCTTCGTGGCGTTGTCCGACGCGGTGACCTATCTCGCGGCCTCGGGCAAGTTGTCGGATCCCCGGCCCTTGTCCTGTGCGATCGCGGCGGTCAGCGTCGGCGTGGTCGACGGGCGGATCCGCGTCGACCTGCCCTATGAGGAGGACGCCCGCGCCGAGGTCGACATGAACGTCGTCGCCACGGACACCGGGACCCTCGTGGAGGTGCAGGGGACCGGTGAAGGGGCGACCTTCCCGCGCTCGACGCTGGACAAACTGCTCGACGTGGCGCTGGCCGCATGTGACAAGTTGTTCGCCGCGCAGCGCGACGCGCTCCAGCTCCCATATCCCGGCGTGCTCCCCGAGGGCGCGCCGGCGCCGAAGGCGTTCGGCAGCTGACCGTGCCCGATGGTGACGACCCGCCGCCCCCGGCTTCGCCGCGGTTGCGATCGGCACGCCTGCTGGTCGCCAGCCGCAACCCGAAGAAGCTCGCCGAGTTGCACCGGGTGCTCGATGCTGCCGGCCTGACCGGGTTGAGCTTGGTGTCGCTCGACGATGTGGCGCCGTTCGAGGAAGCGCCGGAAACCGGCGCGACCTTCGAGGACAACGCCCTGGCCAAGGCGCGTGACGCGTTCACCGCGAGCGGTCTGGCGAGCGTGGCCGATGATTCCGGGCTGGAGGTCGCCGCGCTGAACGGCATGCCCGGTGTGCTGTCGGCGCGCTGGTCGGGCACGCACGGCGACGACGCGGGCAACACCGCGTTGCTGTTGGCGCAATTGCGCGACGTGCCCGACGGGCGTCGCGGTGCGGCATTCGTGTCCGCCTGTGCGCTGGTCTCGGCCGCAGGCGAGGTCGTCGTGCGCGGCGAGTGGCCGGGAAGCATCGCGCGCGAACCGCGCGGCGACGGGGGCTTCGGCTATGACCCGGTCTTCGTCCCCCATGGGCACGACCGCACCGCGGCAGAACTGAGCCCAGCGGAGAAGGATGCGGTCTCGCATCGCGGTCGCGCCCTGCGGCTGCTGTTGCCGGCGCTGGAAACGCTGGCGCGTTCCGGAATCAGCTAGGTTGGCGAGGTCCGGCCAGGCGTCGTTCACTTTCGCCCCACCAGACGCTCCGCGGGTTGATAGGCGTTTTGCCCGCCTTCGAGCGACAACTTTTCCTTGCCTGACCTTGTCGCTCCGAGGTGGGCATTCGCGGTGCCATACCGAGAAGGATCGGTGTGGCGGAGGTGGCCTACAAGCCGAAACGTGCCTTGACGTCCCGGGTTTGGAAGTGCTCGACGATGATGCCGAGCAGCGGGATGGTCCCGGATAGCAGCACACCGACCGTCTTGCCGAGCGGCCAGCGCACCTTGATCGCCAGATTGAACGCGGTCAAAACGTAGATGAAGTACACCCAGCCGTGGACGACCTCGATCCAGCGGATCTCGTGGTTGAAGGCGAGGTGCGAGACGATCTCGTAGCACAACGCGATGAGCCACACGCCCGTCGTCCACGCCATGACGCGGTAGCCGAGCAACGCGGTGCGGATCTTGTCGACGGGGACTGCGGGCGCCGATGTTCCGGGCGTCTCCGGTGTCGTCATGCGGTTGTCCTCTTCTGCTTTTCGGCGTCTTGCGCGGCGAGCTCGGCCAGGTAGGCGTTGTACTCCCGCAGCGCTGGGTCATCGGATGTCTGCGGCGCAAGCTTGGGTCGGTCGGGCAGCAACCCGGCGGGTATCTCCGTCATCGCGTCTGTGGTGCGCGGCTGTGGTGGTTCCTCTTCGTAGCGAACGAATTTGCGGTACGCGTAAACGCAGAACCCGGCGAACAGCGGCCATTGCAACGCATAGCCGAGGTTCTGGAACGAGCCGGAGACGGAATTGAACCTGGTCCACTGCCACCAGCCCAGGGCCAGGCAGCCGCACGCCGCGACGACCACCAGCGCGATCAGCGCCGGCCTGCGACGATGCGTAGTGGACACCCCTTGACCGTACCGCTCATGATTTGGGCCCGACGAATTCATCGGGTCCGCTCGTGACAACTTCAGGCTTTCGCAAGCGATACGATTGCCGGGCGCGCGGGCGTGGCGAAATTGGTATACGCGCCGGCTTTAGGTGCCGGTGCTCGAAAGAGCGTGAGGGTTCGAGTCCCTCCGCCCGCACTCGGAGCCGGCACCGAGGCCGTGTCACCTCAGCCCGTCGGTTCGGCCGACGCACAGCCTGAACAGGTGCCAGGAGATCTCGGCATGCACGCCGGCCTGGTCCAGGTACCTTCGCCAGTCGCTACGGCGAAAGCTTCGCGCGATGGAGATGACCCCGTCCTCGCGCAGGATGCGATGCCAGCCCATCAGGCGTGCCAGAGCCGGGAAACTGTAGTACGGCAGCGCGTGGCGCTGCAGGTCGACGATATGCCAACCGTACCTGGAGTTTTCGTTGAGCCAGGTCAAGAACTTGACGACATCCTCGTCGCTGAGGTGGTGGGTGAAGTCTGACGTGACGATGAAATCAGGCCGCTCGGCGAGGGCGCAGCGAAACACATCCGCCGTCTGGTACTCGATATCCATCCATCCAGGCGTCGCCGCACGTGCGATCACTGCACTGCGTGGATTGACGTCGATGCCCGACAGGCGCACTTTGAGCCCGCGCTGGTGCGCCCAGGCGGCGATGGCGCGCAACAGATCGCCATGCCCGCAGGCGACGTCCAACACGCTGACTGTGGCGTCGGCAGGGCGTGCCTCAGTGGCCCGCGCCAGCCACCGAAGCGTCGGGTAGTGGGTGAGCGTCAGGCGATTGACGACGCAAAGCTCATCCAGGCATCGGTGATAGGTGGCCAGGTCTGTGCTCTGGTCGTCTAATTGTTCTGGTTGCGTACTGCGCGCTGAGAGGCGCATCGGCCGCCCCTTTGCTTGCTTCTGCTGTCGGAGCGAGCGTAGGACGCTCGGACGCGGCGCGAGGCGAAAAAGCGAACATGCGATGCCAGGAGAATGCCCAGCCCGCCGCCGGCATCACGCGGAAGTACAGCAGGTCATGAATGACTCTGAGCGGCTTCGAGTTCGGCCGGCTGAAGTCCAGCACCATCAGGCGGCCACCCGGCCGCAGGACACGCCGGAATTCACGTAGCGCCTTCCCGCGATCCGCGACGTTGCGTAACCCGAAGCCGATGGTGACTACGTCGAACCGTGCGTCCGGGAACCGCAGATCCGTGGCGTCCCCTTCCTGGAAGGTGACGGACCCGTGCTGTCGGCCCCGGCCGACGTCGAGCATCGCTTCACAGGAGTCGACGGCCACGACCTCGCCGTCTAGGCCGACCGCGGCGTCCTCCACCAAAGCAAGGTCGCCCGTCCCGGTGGCGACATCCAGCACTCGTTCGCCGGGGCGGAGGGCGCAGAGTTCGATAGCCTGTCGCTTCCACACGCGATGAAGCCCCACCGTCCAAAGATCGGTCATCACGTTGTAGCGCGGCGCGAGCGCCGAGAACAGCTCCTTGACGTACCTGCTCTTAGCCTCGTCCGACTGGTTCCATCGCCGTGTAATCATCGGAAGCCTCCGCATATCGCGACGTTGCCCCCGATTCGTCGATGGGAGCATAAGCGCTGCCATGCTTATTCACTTCGGTAATTCCGGAATTACCGCGTCTGGTCGTAGCCCATCTCGGCTAGGTCACGACGGCAGGCGGGCGCGAAGCACTGGATCGTGCCTATCGGCGGCCGACAAGAAACTGGCAATCCCACGCGGGCCATCGGCGTGAATTCAGCGATTCAGGCACCCCACCTATGACGTTCCAGAACCGTCGGGGACATTGAAGTCTTTTCACCGATTAAAGGGTATTGCACACGCGCCCAATGACCGATATAACATCAATAACCGTCGGCGCTCAGAGCCACGGTGATTCAACTCGGAGAAAGGCGCGACCGATGAGGACAAAGAGCACCAAGAAGCTGCTGAAAGCCGCAGCACTGGCCGCCGTGTTGACCGGTGTGATGCTGGGATCCTCGGGCTGCATAACGATCGACCTTGGTGCGCCGGGCCGAATCGCAGCGCAATAACGCGCTGGCCGTACGCCGGAGATAAGGCCCGGCCCTTATCGCCGGCGTCGGCCACTGGCTCGGATAATGGCCGCCGTCACGTGCGCGCGGTCAACCCAAACAGGGCATTCCAATGCTTTGATTGTTCGTGCCGCGATGGCCGCCGTTACTATCGTTGAATAGACCGCACGCACACTGCGTTGGCAACGTGCCTATTCGGCATGCTTAACCGAAACGCCGATCACAACGCAAACGGTTTCATCCTCGCGGCCTGTGCGACGCGGCGACGAATTGTCACCGAATGCAGCCCAAAATCATTGCGGTTGACGATGCGATTCCTGGCCCCGGCTGCATTTGATGATGACACCGGCACGGCACTGAGAGCGCTGCCGTCTCGGAAGCGGAAGGCGTCCCGAACGGGCCGAAATCTCGACCGGCGTGAGCGTCAAATCCCTCCTGGCGGGTATCTGGAACCCACAGGAATACAAGGGAGGCGCCATGCCCACCGGAAACGAGCCATCACCACGAGGCGAAAACGCCGTCACCGCAGAAGATGTCGAGCTCGCCGAACGTAACGCCGCGGCGGCGCGCAAGCGCGCGGCTCGCGCGGGACTGTCCGCAGCGCAGAGTTTGGAGGCATCCGCGGCCCGCCACGAGCGATTCGCGAAGATCCAAGATCAAACTGTCCAACAAGGCGTCTCGCACACGGAAGAGCACCGCAGTTCGGCACTTAAGCACCGCCAAGCCGCCGAAGACGACCGCAGGCTGGCCGAACTGAAGCGGAAGGAATCCGAGGCGGACCTCGCATCGGCGCCGGGCACCGACTGACGCGCGGTCAGTCCTCGACGAAACGGGCGCGGACCTCCGGCGCCGGCAACGGGCAGCTGTCGTACTTGCCGCCGACGCGGTATCGAATCGCGGCGAACCTGTCGTAGAGCCAGTCGCGTAGTGGGGTTGGAATCACGCGCGCGACCGTGAACGCCCGCCACGCACCGCCGAGATAACTCGCAACGCGCAGCACTGCTTCGGACCGGACGGCCACCCGTTCCGCCGCCCCGCCCGGGTCATCCACGAATACCACCGAGTCGACGCTGCCGATCTCCGGGTGCCGCCCGATGATCGCTTTGGCGAAAACGCTCTCCAAAGCCGCGAACCGCAGGGGGCCGGTGGGATCGAATCGCAGGATCGTCCGCACCGACCGATTGCACACTCCGCAGACCCCGTCGTACAGCAGCACGGGCGCCGCCGACTCACCGCTCATGCCTCCCAGGTTACTTGAGCGGGATCCAGGTTGACCTATGGTAAGGCAACCCTTAGTTTGTGGGGTAACGTACCAGTTCGTGATCGCCCGGCCGCTGATCGCGGCGCCGATGTGGGGTCGTGGCAGGGCCGCATCCAGGCTCTGCGCCGCCCATGCGGGCCACATCGATCCGTGGCCTCGCGGTGGTGAATCCGCCGGGCCGACGCCGTCGATGGCGCGGGGCGCCGCGAGAAAGGACCGCTAATGGCACGCGGATTCTCCGGTGTGATGCTGCGCAGCTTCGGCGCGCGCGACCACACCGCGACGGTGATCGAAACCGTCCGGATCGCCCCGCATTTCGTGCGGGTGCGCATGACATCGCCGACGCTGTTCGAAGACGTCGATGCCGAACCGGCTGCGTGGCTGCGGTTCTGGTTCCCGGACCCGGACGGATCGAAAACCGAATTCCAGCGCGCCTACACGATCTCGGAGGCGGACGTTCCCGCCGGACGTTTCGCGGTCGACATCGTGCTGCACGATCCCGCCGGCCCCGCGTCATCATGGGCGCGCACCGTGCAGCCCGGGGCCACCATCGCCGTCATGGCCCTGATGGGCTCGTCGCGGTTCGACGTGCCCGACGAACAGCCGGCCGGCTACCTGCTGATCGGCGACTCGGCATCCATCCCGGGGATGAACGGCATCATCGGGGTCGTCCCCGACGACGTCCCGATCGAGATGTACCTCGAACAGCACGACGACAACGACACGTTGATCCCGGTCGCGCAGCATCCCCGGCTGCGGCTGCACTGGGTTGTCCGCCACGACGAGAAGTCGCTGGCCGCCGCGATCGAGAGTCGGGATTGGTCGGACTGGTACGCGTGGGCGACGCCGGAGGCCACCACGCTCAAGCAGGTGCGAGCGCGGCTGCGCGACGAATTCGGCTTCCCCAAATCCGAGGTGCACGCCCAGGCCTACTGGAGCGCCGGGCGCGCGATGGGCACGCGCCGCAACGACGAGCCGGAATCACCCGATCAGATCACGCCCAGCATTTCCACGGAAGACATTGCGGCGCAACTGGAATCGGCTCAGCAGGTGACTCCCGCCCAGGCGGCCCGCGGTAAGTGGCGTGCCCAGGGCGCCGGCCGACTCCTCGCGCCGCTGCGGTCGGCGCTGATCGTCTCGGGCGCGCTGCAGGCGGTGATCACCCTGGTGCAACTGGCGCCGTTCGTGTTGCTGGTCGAGCTGGCCCGCCTGCTGGTATCCGGCGCGCCCGCGTCCCGGCTGTGGGATATCGGCATCGCCGCGGTGTCGCTGCTGGGCCTGGGCGCGTTGCTCGGCGCCGCGCTCACCCTCTGGCTCCACGTCGTCGACGCGCGGTTCGCCCGTGATCTGCGAAAGCGGCTGTTGCTCAAGTTGTCTCGGCTACCCCTGGGCTGGTTCACCGCACGCGGGTCGGGATCGATCAAGCAGCTGGTGCAGGACGACACGCTGTCCCTGCACTACTTGGTCACCCACGCCATCCCGGACGCGGTCGCCGCTGCCGTCGCACCGGTCGCGGTGCTGGTCTACCTGTTCGCCGTCGACTGGCGGGTGGCGTTGGTGCTGTTCGTGCCCGTCCTGGTGTACCTGGTGTTGACGTCATCGCTGACGATCCAATCGGGCCCGCGCATCCCGCAGTCGCAACGCTGGGCGGAGACGATGAGCGGCGAGGCCGGCGCATACCTGGAAGGCCAGCCGGTGATCCGCGTCTTCGGTGGTGCCGCCGCATCCAGCTTCCGGCGCCGCCTGGACGACTACGTCGGCTTCCTGGTCGCCTGGCAGCGCCCGCTGGCCGGCAAGAAGACCTTCATGGATCTGGTCACCCGTCCGGCCACGTTCCTCTGGCTCATCGCGGTGACCGGCACCTTGCTGGTGGTCACGGGCCGGATGAACCCGGTGGACCTGCTGCCGTTCCTGTTGCTGGGCACCACATTCGGCGCGCGGCTGCTCGGCATCGCCTACGGTCTGGGCGGCATCCGCGCCGGCCTGTTGGCCGCCCGGCGCCTGCAGAACGCGCTCGACGAGGCCGACCTCGCCGTACACGACCACGACGAAGCCGACCAGGATTCGGCGGGCACGGTGGTGTTCGACAACGTCGGCTTCGGCTACCGACCCGACGTTCCCGTCATCCACGATGTCTCGCTGACCTTGCGGCCCGGCACGGTCACCGCGCTGGTTGGCCCCTCCGGGTCGGGCAAGTCGACGCTGGCCGCCTTGCTGGCCCGGTTCCACGATGTCGGGCAAGGCTCGATACGTGTTGGGGGACAGGATATTCGGTCGATGACCGCCGACCAGCTCTATGCCCAGGTCGGGTTCGTGCTGCAGGAGACGCAATTGGTGCACGGCACCGTGGCGGAAAACATCGCCCTGGCTGTGCCGGATGCCACCGCGGCACAAGTCGAGCAAGCGGCCCGCGACGCCCAAATTCACGATCGCATCATGCGACTGCCGAACGGCTACGACACCATGCTGGGCGCCGGAAGCGGGCTTTCGGGCGGCGAACGCCAACGGCTCACCATCGCCCGCGCGATCCTGGCCGACACCCCGGTGCTGATCCTCGACGAGGCCACGGCCTTTGCCGACCCGGAATCGGAATACCTTGTGCAGCAAGCGCTCAACCGGTTGACGCGGGACCGCACCGTGCTGGTGATCGCGCATCGATTGCACACCATCACCCGGGCCCACCAGATCGTCGTGCTCGACCACGGCCGCATCGTCGAACGCGGCACGCACGACGAGTTGCTGACCGCCGACGGCCGATACCGGCGGCTGTGGGAGGGCGGCCGCCGCGACCAGCTGACCGCAGGCACGTCCGGCGAGGGGGCACGATGATCCGCACGTGGTTGAGTCTGGTGCCGGCGGATCGCCGCAACCGGGTCATCACCTACACGGTGCTCGCATTGATCTCCGTGGTGGTGCGCGCGGTCGCCACCGTGCTGCTGGTCCCCTTGGTCGGGGCGCTGTTCAGTGACGACCCACGGCGCGCGCTGGTCTGGCTGGGCTGGCTCACCGCGGCCACCGTGACCGGCTGGGTGATCGACACCGCAACGGCGCGTATCGGTTTCAACCTGGGCTTCGCCGTGCTGGATCACAGCCAGCACGACGTGGCGGACCGGCTGCCCGGCGTGCGGCTGGATTGGTTCACCGCCGAGCACACCGCGACGGCACGGCAGGCGATCGCGGCCACCGGTCCCGAACTCGTCGGCCTGGTCGTCAACCTGCTCACGCCGCTGATCTCCGCCATCCTGCTGCCCGCCGCCATCGCGGTGGTCCTGCTGCCGGTCTCCTGGCAGCTGGGGGCCGCCGCGCTGGGCGGCCTGCCGCTGCTGTTGGGCGCGCTGTGGGCATCGGCCCGCCTGGCGCGGCGCGCGGATGCCGCGGCCGCCGACGCCAACAGCGCGCTCACCGAACGGATCATCGAGTTCGCCCGAACCCAACAGGCGCTGCGGGCGGCGCGACGCGTCGAGCCCGCCAGGAGCCTCGTCGGCGACGCACTGGCCGCACAACACGGCGCCACCATGCGCTTGCTCTCGATGCAGGTTCCCGGGCAGCTGCTGTTCAGCCTCGCCAGCCAGCTGGCGCTGATCCTGCTGGCCGGGGCGACCACAGCGCTGACCGTGAATGGAACGCTCACGGTGGCCGAGGCCATCGCGCTGATCGTCGTCATCGTGCGCTACCTCGAACCGTTCACCACCATCAGCGAGCTGGCGCCGGCGCTGGAAAGCACCCGCGCCACGCTCGACAACATCCGCTCGGTGCTCGCCGCACCGCTGGTGAAGGTCGGCGCTGCCTCACTGGCCGGCGGCGCCACGGCACCCCGCGTCGAATTCGACGACGTCGTATTCCGTTACGACGGCGCCGGTGCGCCGGTGCTCGACGGGGTGAGCTTCACCCTGGAGCCGGGCAGCACCACGGCGATCGTCGGACCGTCCGGCTCGGGCAAGAGCACCATCCTGGCGCTGATCGCCGGGCTGCACGAGCCCACCGGCGGCCGGGTGTTTATCGACGGAGTGGACGCGGCGACGCTGGACGGCGAAGCGCGGCGAGCGGCCAGCAGCGTGGTGTTCCAGCATCCCTACCTGTTCCACGGGTCGATCCGCGACAATGTGTTCGCCGGAGATCCCGGCGCCGGCGACGAGCAGTTCGCGCGGGCCGTGGCGCTCGCCCGCGTCGACGAACTCGTCGGGAGGCTTCCCGACGGTGCCGACACCGTCGTCGGAGAGGCCGGCTCGGCACTGTCCGGTGGTGAGCGACAACGGGTCAGCATCGCCCGCGCTTTGCTCAAGCCCGCACCGATACTGCTGGTAGACGAGGCCACCAGCGCGCTGGACACCGAGAACGAGGCCGCGGTGGTCGACGCGCTGACCGCCGACCCGCAATCGCGCACCCAGGTGATCGTCGCGCATCGGCTGGCCAGCATCAGTCACGCCGACCGCGTCCTATTCGTCGACAACGGCCGAGTGGTCGAAGATGGAACGGTTGACGAATTACTCGCTGCGGGTGGTCGTTTCGATGAATTCTGGCGCCAGCAGCACGAAGCTGCCGAATGGCGGATTCTGGCCGACTAGCGCACCGCGGTTGACCGCAACACTTGCGGTATGCCTTACAGTTTGTCAGTCGGACCCGAGCTGTACAGGAGGCGTGCTGCTAATGAGTGCTGTGCTGTCGATACCGCGTTACCCGGGCGATGTGACCCCGCAGTGGTTGTCGGCCGCGCTCAGCGGCGGCGGCACGCCCGTCGAGGTCGCCGACGTGGAGGTGCTCGCGATCGGTACGGGACAAACCGGGGCGACCTACCGGGTTACCGCCCGCTATGCGACGGATCCCGGCGACTTGCCGCAGACCTTTGTGATCAAACTGCCGGCCCAGGACGATACGGTGCGCGACCGCGTGGTGATCGGCTATCGCAGCGAATGCGCGTTCTACTCCTCGGTGGTGGATAGGGTCCAAGTGCCGACGCCACGGTGCTTCTATTCCGAGATCACCGATGATGCAATGGACTTCGCCCTGTTGCTCGCCGACCAGGCGCCGGCGGTGCAGGGCGATCAGCTCGTTGGGTGTGGCGAAACCGAAGCGCGCCTTGCGGTTACGGCGCTGGCGGGGCTGCACGCACCCAGCTGGTGCGATCCCGTCTGGCTTGATTTTCCTGGCATCGCGTTCGACCGGCCGGATGAGGCCGGCGCGAACGGTATGGGCGAGGTGGCCAAGATGAGCGCCGACATCACCCTGGAGAAGCTGGGCGATCGGATGAGCCCGGAAGACCGGGACACCTTCAGCGCGGCAATGGGTTCGATCGCACCGTGGCTGCTATCCGAGTACGACCGGTTTGCCTTGCTGCACGGCGACTACCGGCTGGACAACCTGCTGTTCGATCCCGAACGAACCAGGGTCAGCGTGGTCGACTGGCAGACGCTCGGTGTGGGCTTGCCGGCCCGAGATCTCGCCTACTTCACCGCGACCAGTCTCAATTCGCAGCTGCGCGCCGGCATCGAGGAAGACCTCGTCGCCGACTATCACCGCGCGCTGACGGCCGGTGGGGTCAGCGACTACGACAGCGAAACATGTTGGCGCGATTACCGCCTCGGGGTGCTGCAGGCGCCACTGATCTCCGCGCTGGGTTTCGCGTTCGCCGCGGCCACCGCGCGAGGTGACGACATGGTGCTGACCATGCTCAGCCGCGGCTGCCAGGCGATCCGCGAGCTGGGGACGCTTGACCTAATCGGCCACTGATCGGCGAGACGATTCCTGTGCCAACTGCATCCGCGACGTGAGCCCGAGTTTGGCGTACACGTGGGTGAGATGGGTCTGCACGGTGCGCGGGGAAATGAACAGCCGGGCGCCGATGTCCTTATTGCCCAGGCCCTCGCCGACGAGGCGGACGATATCGTGCTCGGTCGGGGTCAGCGAGTCCCAACCGCTCGGCGGGCGTTTGCGTTCGCCCCGCCCGCGGCGCGCGTAGGCGATCGCCTCGTCGGTCGGCAGGACCGCGCCGGCGTCCCAGGCCGCGTCGAATTCGTTTTCTGTCAACGCCGTGCGGGTCGCCTCGACCGACGCCGCGAAATCCGCGTCGTACACCCGGAAGCGGACTATGCCGGTGCGCTGCCGCGTCGCGTCCGCGGCCCCGAAAAGCCTGGCCGCTTCCAGGTGGCTCCCGCCGAGGTGGGCCAGCGCGGCCAGACACTCGAGCAGGTCGGGAACGAACAGGTGGGCCTGCGTCTCCGCGGCGCGGGTCAGCGCGTCATGGAGATCGCGTTCGGCCTGCCCCGGCTCGTTTTCCGCCAAGGCCACGCGAGCTCGAGTGAGCAGCGCCTGCACCGTGAACCAGCCCACCGCGGCCGCGACGTCTTCGTCGGCGAAGCGACGCGCAGCCGACAAATCGCCACGGGCCAGCGCGACCTCGGACGAGGGCTTGGCGGTGATGCTCGCAAGCGGCAAGCCGGCGAACCGCTCGCGTGCGGCATCGCTGGCATCGGTGGCCGCGCCCACGTCGCCACCGGCGAGCGCCGCGAAAGCCAGCGCCGCGTAAACGACACCTTCCTGGTACCGGCCGATCGCCACGGCATCGTCGAGCGCCTCCAGCGCGATCGCCCGGCCCGCGTCCGCCTGTCCGCTGTGGGCCAGCACGTGACCCAGGGCCGACCTGGCATTAACCTGCCAGATTAACGCGTGGGCCGCGTCCGCTTCGATCATCAATTCGCGATGCCGCGCTTCGGCCCCCGCGACATCGCCGCGCACCCATTGCACGTTGGTGAGACACCACCGGAATGCGCGCGAGTAGCCCCGGTCGCCGACCTCGTCGGCGAGGACGCGGCCCTCCGTCGCGGCCGCGGTCGCGGCGTCCAGATCTCCGGCGCCCAGCGCTGCAGTTAACGCCTGGCTGTAGAGGAGCTGGCTCAGTCTCCATCGGTCGCCCATGGCGCGGACCAGGTCCTCCGCCTCCGACAAGTACGGCCGAGCCAGTTCCGCGTTCCAGGCGGCGAGGCGGCCGCAGGCGGTGAGGGTGCGCGCCAGCAGCGCCGGATCATCCAGCTCGCGAGCTATTGCCAGCGAGCGCTGGGCTCGCGCAAGGCTTTCCGCGTCCCGCATGTTGTCCAGGAATGCCTTGTCGGCCAATGCCCGCGCCATTGTCCGGCGCGTCACCTCGGCGCCGGCCTCCGTGTCGGCCAGGCCGACTTCGAGCCAATCCGACCCTTCCTTGAGTCCGCCCCGCGTCAACCACAGCGGCTGCAGGGACGTGGCCAGTTGCAAAGCGCCGTCGGTATCGGAGTTCTCCCGGCTCCACGCGAAGGCGGCACGCAGATTGTCGATCTCGGTCTGCGCTCGATCGAGCAGGGGCTCCAGGCCGATGTCACCCGGAGCGTCGAGCACCGCCGCTATCGCGGTGAAATGGTCACGGTGCCGGTCGCGGACAGCGATGGCCTCAACCGATTCGCTCAGCCTTTCCTGCGCATACTGGCGGATCGTTTCCAGCAATCGGTATCGTGTTGCGCCGCCGACGGATTCGGCGATCACCAGCGACTTGTCAATCAGCAAAGCAAGCACATCGAGCACCTGGTGCGGCGCCAGATTCTTATCGCAGACCACTGCTCGGCAGGCGTCGAGGTCGAAGCCGCCCATGAAAACCCCGAACCTACGGAACAAGATCCGCTCCGGTTCGGTCAACAGCGCGTAGGACCAGTCCACCGACGCTTGCAACGTCTGCTGGCGGCGCACGGCCGTCCGCGACCGGCCCGTCAACAACCGAAATCGGTCTTGCAGGCCGGCCAGGATTTCGTCGGGAGACAACGCGCGCACTCGCGCCGCCGCCAGCTCTATGGCCAGGGGCATTCCGTCGAGCCGACGGCAGATCTCGTTGACCGCGACGGCGTTGTCGTCGTTGACGTTGAACCCGGGACGCGCGTGGCGGGCGCGGTCTTCGAAGAGCCGCGCGGCGTCGCCCTCGAAGGACAGCGACGGCACCCGCCATATCACCTCGCCGCTCACGCCGATCGGCTCGCGACTCGTCGCCAAGGCCGTCAGTCCCGGGCAGGACGCCAGCAACGCCGTGGCGAGCCCGGCGCTGGCATCCAGCAGATGCTCGCAGTTGTCGAGCACCATCAGCATGTGCCGGGCGCCGATGAACTGCAGCAGGCTTTTCTCCGGGGAGCGCCCTGGGTGGTCCGGCAATCCCAACGTCCGGGCCGCGGTGACCGGCACCAGGTCGGGGTCGGTGATCGGAGCCAGGTCGACGTAGCAGATTCCGTCGGCGTAGTCGTCCGCGACGGAGGCCGCTACCTGCACGGCCAAGCGGGTCTTGCCCACGCCGCCGGCACCGGTCAACGTCACCAACCTGCTGTGCGCGAGAATGCTTCGCACGCCGTCCATCTCGGTGGCGCGGCCCACGAAGCTGGTCAGCTGAGCCGGAAGACGTTGAGCCACAGACATTCCGGGCGCGTCACGCTTCCGTAGCGGCGGAAATTCGTTGCAGAGGTCGGGATGGCACAGCTGCACGACCCGCTCGGGACGGGGCAGATCGCGAAGCGCGTGGGTGCCCAGGTCGGTCAGCCACGCGTCGTCGGAAAGTGTGTCGGCAACGAGATCGCCGGTGGTGCCCGACAAAACCGTCTGGCCGCCGTGCGCGAGCTCGCGAAGCCGGGCGGCCCGGTTGATGGCCGGACCGACGTAGTTGTTCTCGTCACGCAATTGCACCTCGCCGGTGTGCACCCCAATCCGTAGCCGCAGCGGCGCTAGGGGAGCGTGTTGCAACGCAAGCGCGCACGCCACGGCATCCGAGGCTCGGCTGAAAGCGATGACGAAGCTGTCACCCTCACCCTGCTCGACCGGACGAATTCCGTGATGGGCGCCGACCAACACGGCGAGTGTCTGGTCCAATTTCGCGATCGCCGCGGTCATCTCCAGCGGTTGGGTGTCCCACAGCTGCGTCGAACCCTGGACGTCGGCCAGCAGCAGCGTCACCGTGCCGGTCGGCAAGGGCTCGTTCATGCCTAGCTCGCTCCAGTCCAACGGCGGCACGTCCGCCCGTGGATCGATTTCGCTCATGGTAGCCAGCATGAACTGAGCGCATGCCGTAAAACATCGGCGGATGCGCGTATATCTCGCGGCTCAGAGGTCGCCGGTGAAGTCGGCGCTCAGCCAGCGGTCGGGCCGGATGGTGAAGAGCACCTCCTCGACGCCTTCCATGCTTTGCACGAACGCGCGGCCGCCTTCCTCGCCGAGGTATCGGATGGCGATCGATTCCTGTAGGTCGGCCGGGGCCGGGTTGGTGGTCTCGACGATGGTGCCTTCCACCACGACGTACTGGTACGGCGGCTCCTCGCGCTGCACCACCAGCGTGACGGTGCCCGCTTGGGTGATGAGCCGGGCCTTGCGGCTGGACGCCCCGGTCATGATCCGGACGTCTCCGCCGGGGGTGTAGTCGTACCAGATCGGGACGCTGGCCGGCGGCCGGCCTTCGGTGGCGGCGACGGACAGCACGGCCACATGCTTGTCGGCGAGGAACTCCTGGCGCTCGGTTTCACTGAAGGCTTTCATGACGAGTGCAAACGCCGCGACCGTGGAGCTATTCCCGGGCTAACGCGATCAGTACTGCGTCGAGCCTTGATCGACCGGGATCTGTGCGGCGGTGACCTTGCGCGACTCGTCGCTGGCCAGCCAGCACACGGTATCGGCGATCTCCTCCGGCTCGGCGACCCAGTCCGGCAGGAACGGCGTGAGGACGTGCGACAGCTGCGGGTTGGTCTCCATGGTCTTGCCCACCGCGTTGACCATGTCGCCGGAGCCCATCGCGGTGTTGACCGGGCCCGGGTGAACGCTGTTGACCCGGATCGAGTGCTTGCCCAACTCCGCGGCGAAGGCCCGCGCCAGCCCGGTGACGGCGTGCTTGCTGGCGGTGTAGTGAATCATGAACGGCTGCATCTTCATGCCGGCGGCCGAGCTGATCAGGATGATCGAGCCGCCGCGGCCGCCCTCGATGATCTTGTCGGCGCCCGCCATCACGGTGTTCCAGGTGCCGGTCACGTTGATGTCCATCACGTCGCGGAAGTTCGCCGGGGTGATGTCGTCCCACGCCTGCGGAGCCGCGACCCCGGCGTTCGCGACGATGATGTCCAGCCGGCCCAGCTCGGCGACGCCGTCGGCGACCACCTGTCGCAGACCGTCGAAGTCGCGGGTGTCGACCACCGACGAGATGATCCGTCGGTCCGCCGCTTCGACCAGGCGCACGGTCTCGCTCAGGTCGCCGGGGGTCGCCGGATCGTAGGGCACGCACGACGGCAGCTTGCCGGCGATATCGACGGCGATGATGTCGGCGCCTTCGCGGGCCATGCGCACCGCGTGCGCCCGGCCCTGGCCGCGCGCCGCGCCGGTAATGAATGCCACTTTTCCGGCCAGCTTGCCGCTCATAGTTCTCCTCTGTTGGGTCCGGCCACTTTCATCGCTGCGCGGCCTTGACGAGGTTCGATCCGATGATCAACCGCTGAATTTCACTGGTGCCCTCGTACAGCCGCAGCAGGCGCACATCGCGGTAGATGCGCTCGACGGCAACGCCCCGCATGTAACCCGTGCCGCCATGAATCTGCACCGCGAGATCCGCGACATTGCCGGCCATTTCGGTGCAGAAGACCTTGGCGGCTGATGGCGCGATCCGGCGATCCTCGTCGGCGACCCACAGCCGAGCGGCTTCGCGCACCAGCGCACGGCCGGCCATCACGCCGGTCTGCTGGTCGGCGAGCATGCCCTGCACCAACTGGAAGCTGCCGATCGGCGTCCCGCCCTGCGTGGCGGTGGCGGCGTACGACACGGATTCGTCGAGCGCGCGTTGAGCGGCGCCCACCGCCAGGGCGGCGATGTGCACCCGCCCGCGGGCCAACGACGTCAGGGCCGCCCGGTACCCGTGGTCTTCGCTGCCGCCGACGAGCGCATCCGGGCCGACGCGGACGTCGGTGAAGTTCACGTCCGCCGTCCAGGCGCCCTCCTGGCCCATCTTGGCGTCCTTGGCGCCCACCTCCACCCCGGCGGCGTCGGCGGGAACCAGAAACACGGCGATGCCCGGGCCCTGGTCGTCGGCCGGCCGGGTGCGTGCGAACACCACGAAGAGATCGGCGACGGGCGCGTTGGTGATGAAGCGCTTCTGCCCGGAGATGACCCAACCATCCCCGTCGGGAACGGCTTTGGTGCGCAAGCCGGCCGGGTTCGATCCGGCGCCCGGTTCGGTCAGCGCGAAGGAGGCGACGACGTCGCCGGACGCGATCGACTCCAGCCAACGGGATTTCTGGTCGTCGGTGCCGAACCCCACCAACACCTGTCCGGCGATGCCGTTGTTGGTACCGAACATCGAACGCAGCGCCAACGACGTGTAGCCCAACTCCATCGCCATCTCGACGTCCTGCATCAGGTTGAGGCCAAGGCCGCCCCACTCCTGGGGAATCGCGTAGCCGAACAGGCCCATCTTCTTGGCCTCGTCGCGCAGGTCGTCGGGAACGCGATCGGTGTCGAGAATCTCCTGCTCGCGCGGGACAACGGCGCTGCGGACGAATTGCCTTGTCTGAGCGAGGATCTCGCGGAAGTCCTCGTCGGAGACTTCAGCGGCTTCGGCGGCGGCCATGGGCTCCACACTCCTCTCTCGATCCGGGACACCCCGGTTCAGGGCAGGATCCTATATCAAATATGATATTTGCCTTACGGGTGCCCTGTGGAGGCGACGACAGTGAAGGATGTGTGATCCAGGTGGCGATGTTGACAGGTCAGACCGCGGTAATCACGGGCGGAGCGCAAGGGCTGGGTCTGGCCATCGCGGAGCGCTTCGTCGCCGAGGGTGCCCGAGTCGTGCTCGGCGACGTGAACCTCGAGGAAACCCAGGTCGTGGCCAAGCAGCTGGGCGGCGACGATGTCGCGATCGCGGTTCGGTGCGATGTCACCCGGTCGGCCGACGTCGAAACCCTGATCCAGACCGCGGTCGAGCGTTTCGGCGGCCTGGACATCATGGTCAACAACGCCGGGATCACCCGGGACGCGACGATGCGCAAGATGACCGAGGAGCAGTTCGATCAGGTGATCAACGTGCACCTGAAGGGGACCTGGAACGGCACCCGGTTGGCCGCCGCCGTCATGCGCGAAAACAAGCGCGGCTCCATCATCAACATGTCCTCGGTGTCCGGCAAGGTCGGCATGATCGGCCAGACCAACTACTCCGCGGCCAAGGCGGGCATCGTCGGCATGACCAAGGCGGCCGCCAAAGAGCTGGCCTACCTGGGCGTCCGGGTGAACGCGATCGCCCCCGGCCTGATCCGCTCGGCCATGACCGAGGCCATGCCGCAACGGATTTGGGATTCCAAGGTCGCCGAGGTGCCGCTGGGCCGGGCCGGTGAGCCCAGCGAGGTCGCCAGCGTGGCGCTGTTCCTGGCGTCCGACCTGTCGTCGTACATGACGGGCACCGTTATGGAAATCACCGGCGGCCGCCACCTATGAGCGCGACGCGCCAGGCCGTCATCTGTGAACCCGTCCGGACCCCGATCGGCCGCTACGGCGGAATGTTCAAGGCGTGCAGCGCCGTCGACCTCGGCGTCACCGCGCTGAAGGGGTTGCTCGAACGGACCGGGCTGGCGCCCGACACCGTGCAGGACGTGATCCTGGGCCACTGCTATCCGAACAGCGACGCGCCGGCGATCGGGCGCGTGGTGGCGCTGGATTCCGGTCTGCCGGTGACGGTTCCGGGCATGCAGGTCGATCGGCGTTGCGGCTCGGGCCTGCAGGCGGTGATCCAGGCGTGCCTGCAGGTGGCCGCGGGGGACAACGACCTCGTCGTCGCCGGCGGCTGCGAGAGCATGAGCAACGTCGCCTTCTACTCCACCGACATGCGTTGGGGCGGCGCCCGCAACGGCGTTCAGGTGCACGACGGGCTGGCGCGGGGACGCACCACCGCCGGCGGCCGGAACTACCCGGTGCCGGGCGGAATGCTGGAGACGGCCGAGAATCTGCGCCGCCAGTACGGCATTTCACGCCAGGAGCAAGACGAGCTGGCGGTGCGATCCCACCAGCGTGCCGTCGCCGCGCAGAAGGACGGAGTCCTGGCCTCGGAAATAATTCCAGTGATCATCCGCAGTCGACAGGGTGACGACATCATCGACACCGACGAACACCCGCGCGCCGACACGTCGGTCGAGTCGCTGGGCAAGCTCAAACCCGTTCTGCTGAAGGATGATCCGGAGGCGACGGTGACCGCCGGCAACGCCAGTGGGCAGAACGACGCGGCCTCGATGTGCGTGGTCACCACCCCGGAGAAGGCCGACGAATACGGCCTCAAGCCGTTGGTGCGTCTGGTGTCGTGGGGCGTGGCGGGGGTCGCACCCGACGTCATGGGCATCGGCCCGGTGCCCGCGACCGAGGTGGCGCTGGCCAAGGCGGGCCTGCAGCTGTCCGACATCGACCTCATCGAGCTCAACGAAGCCTTTGCCGCGCAAGCGCTTGCGGTGATGCGGGAGTGGAAGTTCGGCGCCGCCGATCACGAGCGGACCAACGTGCACGGTTCGGGGATATCGCTGGGCCATCCGGTGGGCGCGACGGGCGGCCGGATGCTGGCCACCTTGGCGCGCGAACTCCATCGCCGCGAGGCGCGCTACGGACTGGAGACCATGTGCATCGGCGGCGGCCAGGGCCTGGCGGCCGTCTTCGAACGGGTCACGTCGCGATGACCGGTTCGGCGTTGCCACTGGACGGCCTCACCGTTGTGGAGGTGTCGAGTTTCGTCGCCGCCCCGCTGTGCGGCATGACGCTGAGTCAGCTCGGCGCAGAAGTCATCCGGGTCGACCCCATCGGCGGCGCATCCGATGTGCAACGGTGGCCGCTGGCGGCGGATGGCACCTCGATCTATTGGACCGGCCTGAACAAGGGGAAGCGTTCGGCCACCATCGATCTGCGGTCCCCGGAAGGCCACGAACTGGTTCAGCGGCTCATCATCGAGGGCGACGGCATCGTGGTGACCAACGCCGCGGGATTGTCCTGGCTCAGCCACGAGGTGCTGGCGGCCAAGCGCCCCGACGTGGTTCACGTGCAGCTACTCGGGCGCGGTGACGGATCCACTGGAGTGGATTACACGGTGAACGCGGGTCTCGGCTATCCGCTCGTCACCGGTCCGGCCGATCATGGCGGAGCGATCAACCACGTGCTGCCGGCCTGGGACGTGTGCTGCGGCCTGTACGCCGCGCTCGCCGTCGTCACCGCCGTCCGCCACCGCGAGCGGTCCGGGGCGGGGGCCCGGATCAGCCTGGCGTTGGAGGATGTCGCCCTGGCCACCGCGGCCAACTTGGGGTTGCTGACCGAGCCGCAAGTCAATGGGACACAACGCGAACGGCTGGGTAACGCGATCTACGGCCAGTACGGGCAGGACTTTCTCAGCAGTGACGGGGCCAGGTTCATGGTGGTCACCTTGACGGGGCGGCATTTTCGCGACCTGCTTGCGGTGACGGGCACCGACGGCGCGGTGTCGGCGCTGGCCGAGGCGCTGGGCGCGGATTTCGGGTCCGAGGGCGATCGTTACCGCTACCGTGACGTGCTTTCCAGTTTGTTCGCCACCTGGTTCAGCGCTCACACCGCCGACGAGATCACCATCGCGCTGTCAGGCACCACGGTGCTGTTCGAGCGGTACCGCACCTTCGCCGAGGTGGCCGCGGGTCCGAAAGTGACTGGCAATCCTCTGTTCTCGCGATTGCGGCAACCGGGTCTCGGCGAATACTTCGCCCCCGGGCTGCCGGCCGCGTTCGACGGCACACACCCGGCCAGCGCGCCCGCGCCCGCCCTGGGGCAGGACACCGCCGACATCCTCGCGCGGTTGGGTTTGACCGCCGCCGACATCGAGCGTCTGACGACCGCCAAGACCATCGCCTGCTGAGCAAAGGAAACGCAGCACATGACCAGACTCGCGCAAACGCTCGGCTTGACCGAGATGCAGACCGAGATCGTCGCTACCGTAAGAAAATTCGTGGAGAAGGAGGTCATTCCCCACGCGGCCGAGCTGGAACGGGCCGACACCTACCCGCAGGCGATTGTCGACCAGATGCGGGAGATGGGCCTGTTCGGCCTGATGATTCCGCAGGAGTACGGGGGGCTGGGTGAGTCGCTGTTGACGTACGCCCTGTGTGTCGAGGAGCTGGCGCGGGGCTGGATGAGCGTGTCCGGCGTGCTCAATACGCACTTCATCGTGGCCTACATGCTGCGTCAGCACGGCACCGACGGACAAAAGCAGCGGTTCCTGCCGCGGATGGCGGTCGGTGAGACGCGGGGCGCCTTCTCGATGTCGGAGCCGGAGCTGGGTTCCGACGTGGCCGCGATCCGCACCCGGGCGCGCCGCAATGACGACGGGACCTACACCATCGACGGCCAGAAGATGTGGCTGACCAATGGCGCCACTGCCACGCTGGTGGCGGTGTTGGTGCGCACGGACGAAGGGTCGGACAAACCGCACCGCAACCTCACCGCGTTCCTGGTCGAGAAGCCGGCGGGTTTCGGGGAAGTCGTTCCCGGACTGCGCATTCCGGGCAAGATCGAGAAGCTGGGCTACAAGGGCATCGAAACGACGGAGATGATCTTCGACGGCTACCGGGCCGGCGCCGGCGACGTGCTTGGCGGCAACACCGGCCAGGGTTTCTTCCAGATGATGGACGGCATCGAGGTCGGCCGGGTCAACGTGTCGGCCCGCGCGTGCGGCCTCGGGATTCGCGCGTTCGAGCTCGCGGTGCGCTACGCGCAACAACGCGAGACCTTCGGCAAGCCGATCGCCGAGCATCAGGCCATCGCGTTCCAATTGGCCGAGATGGCGACCAAAGTCGAAGCCGCACACCTGATGATGGTCAACGCGGCGCGCTTGAAGGACTCGGGTGAGCGCAATGACGTCGCCGCCGGGATGGCGAAATACCTGTGTAGCGAATATTGCACCGAAGTCACCCAACAGAGTTTCCGGATCCACGGCGGTTACGGCTATTCCAAGGAGTACGAAATCGAGCGGCTGATGCGCGATGCGCCATTCCTGCTCATCGGCGAGGGCACCAGCGAGATCCAGAAGAACATCATCAGCAAGCGACTGCTCGCCGAGTATCAGGTGTAAGCAGATGAGCGTTCCGGATTTCGCTGCGCGGCCTCAACTTTCCGAGGACGTCGCGCGCCTCATCCGCCGGCGGATCTTCGACGGGTCGTACGCCGCCGGATCGTACGTCCGGTTGGATCAATTGGCCGCGGAGCTGGGTATCAGCGTCACACCGGTGCGTGAGGCGCTGTTCGCGCTGTGCGCCGAAGGCCTGATCAACCAGCAACCGCGCCGTGGCTTTGTGGTGCTGCCGGTCACCGGACGCGACGTCACCGATGTGGCGAATGTGCAGGCGCATGTCGGTGGCGAGTTGGCCGCGCGGGCGGCGCTCAACATCACCGACGAGCAACTGCACGAGCTCAAGGAGATCCAAGCACAACTGGAGGATGCGTACGCCGGTGATGAACACGAACGCACCGTGCGGCTGAATCACGAGTTTCACCGGGCCATCAATGTCGCGGCGGACTCGCCCAAGCTCGCGCAGCTGATGTCACAGATCACCCGGTATGCCCCCGAATCCGTGTTCCCCGCCATCGAGGGGTGGCCAGAGCAATCGATGCACGACCATCGCCGGATCCTGTCCGCGCTGAAAAAGCACGACGCCAAGCTCGCCCGCGCGGCGATGTCGGAACACCTTGCCGCCGGGGCGGTGCCGCTGATCGATCACCTCGTCGCACGCGGAGTGGTGGCCGACGTCGGCGGTCCGACGTCTTCGTGAAGCCGCCCCGGCGGTATCTCTTGTTGCTCGCGCGCGCCTGGGTACCAGGCAAGGTGTCGTGGATCAACAACGTGCCGGGCCCTGAGCCTCGTCTGTCAACATCTCGCGCAGTCGACGGATGTCGACCTTGCCGGTGCCACCGCGCGGAACGTCCTCGTCGGATTCCAGCAGTAGCCACACCGTCGGAACCTTGAAGGCGCTCAACAGAGTTCGCGCGCAGCCGCGCAACCGATCGGCGGTCAACCCTCGGCACACGACGACGGCGCCCACCCGATTGCCCGCGGCGGCGGGAACATTGGTGACGAAGGCGTTGTCGATGCCGTCGATCGTGCGCAGCGCGCTCTCGACCTCGCTGGGGTAAACGGTCGCGCCGCTGACTTTGAACATGTCGTCCGATCGCCCGTGGTAGAACAGGAATCCGTCGTCGTCGAGGTGGCCGAGGTCACCGGTGGGGTAGAAGCCGTCGGTGGTGAAGAGGTCCTCGCGGGTGCGCCCGCAGATGCCGCGCAGCGTGTGCGGTCCGCGGATTTGGATCACGCCGGTGGCGCCGGCCGCGGTCGGCGCGCCGCTGTCGGCGTCGACGATGCGGACTTCCATGCCGGGAAAGGGTTTTCCGCAGCTGCCCCACGCGGAGGCGGGCATGTCGGTATCGGCGGGATAACCGCAGTACGGCCCGAAGGCTTCGGTCATACCGAACAACGCGGCTCGCGCGCCGGGCCGGGCGCGCCGCTCGGGCGGTAACAGGGCCTGCAGGCTTCCCGGCTGTAGGGCCGAGAGGTCGGCGCCGACCTCGCCGGCGTGCCGCGCCAACGCCTCGGCCTGGTCCGGCCAGCCGCGAAACAGCGTGACCCGTTCGTCTTCCAGCAGTCTCAGGGTGGTTTGCGGCCGCGGGATTTCTTCGGTCACCAGGGTGGCGCCGGCCAGCAGGACGGAGAGTATGCCGCTGCCGAAACCGCCCACCCAGAAGAAGGGCATCGGCAGATACAGGCGGGTATCAGAGGCGATGCAGCGAGCCGCAAGGCCCGACTGCACAGCGCCCAGCGCGCTGCCGTGCGAGTGGATGACTCCTTTGGGTGGTCCGCTGCTGCCCGACGTGAACATGATCACCAGCGGGTCGGCGGGCGTGACCGTCGCTGTCATGGGGTCGACGATGTTGCGGACCCGCTCGCTCGGGCAGACTTTTTCGAGTCGGTCGACCGACCAGACCGCCCGCAACGCGGGAAGTTCGGTCCGGCGCGTGTTCTTGAGCTCATCCAGGTAGCGGTGCCCGCGGAACTCCTCGACGCTGAGCAGGAATTGCACCGCGGCCGCCCGCAGTTGCGCGGCCAGCTCCGCGGCGGTCAGCAGGGTGCTCAGTGGTACCAGCACCGCGCCGATGCGGGTCAGGGCGATGGCGATCTGCACCCAGCGGGTGCCGTTGGGCATGATGAGCCCCACCCGGGTGCCCTTGACCACGCCAGCCTCGATGAAGGTGGCGGCCAAATCGCGTGTCGTCGAGTCGAGTTCGCGGTAGCTGATGCGGGACGTGGGATCGATCACCATCGGCGTGTCAGCATCGTGTTCGGCCCGCCACCGCACCAGCTCGTCGATGGTGCTAGGCATCGAAGAGTTCCGTGAGTTGGCGCATGTCGACCTTGCCACTGGACAGCAGCGGAACCTCGGCGCCGCGCAGGGCGAGGAACCGCTTGGGAATCTTGTACGCGGACAGCTCCAATTTGAGCAGCGCGACCAGTGCGGCTTCGTCGAAATCCGTGGCACCGTCGGGCTGGACAACCACCGCGGCGACGAGCTGCCCGCGCCGGGCGTCGGGAATGCCGACCACATGAGCCGCTGCTCCGCCGGTGACCCTACTGATGGCCTTCTCCACCTCGGCCGCCGAGACATTGGCGCCCCCCGTTTTGATCATCGCGCGGAGCCGGCCGAGGAAATAGACGAATCCCTCGGCATCGACGCGCACCAAGTCGCCGGTGTGAAACCAACCGTCGGCATCGAAACACTCTTCGCGGCTGCGCCGGTAATAGCGCTGCATCAGGCACGGTCCGCGAATGCACAACTCGCCGACCTCGCCGACCGGCTTGATGGCCGCGGTGTCGGGGTCGACGACTTTGGTCTCAACGCCCGGTGCCGGCTTGCCGAACGAGCCGCGCCGGTGCTCGGGTTGGTCGGCTTCGTCATCGCCGATCAGCACCACGCTGCCTGCCTCGGTCATGCCCAGCATGTTGTGCCGAAGTTCCGGGTCCACCGGGCGGGCATCGAGAGCCATGATCGGGTACAGGTTGCCGCGCCGCATCGAGGTCAAGTCGCGCTGGGGGAAGCTCGGATGGTCGGCCAGGTGGGCGACCCCCGCCTCGAAACCGTTGGTCATGGTGGGCTTCTCGGTCTCCAGCAGATCGAGCGTCGCGCCCGCATCTTCGGCGTTGGAACACACCAAGGTCGATCCGGCCACCAAGGTCGCGAGCAGGCCGAACGCGAATCCACCGATCCAGAAGAACGGCGAATTGCAGAACAGCCTGTCGTCGGCGGACAAGCCCCGGACCCTGTTGAGGGTTTGTTGATGCGCGAGCAGGGCGCCGTGGGTGTGCACCGCCCCCTTCGGGCAGCTGGTGGAGCCCGACGTGTACACGATCGCCATCGGATCGCATTCCGCGACATCATCTTCCAGCGCCGCCAGCAATGCCGGATCGACAGTGTCGGCGCGCCCAGCTACGGTCTCGTGAGTTATCGCGACGTGACGCAGTTGCGGTGCTGTCGCACAATACAAGCGGGAGCCGAGATCGGCGTCCGGGAGAATTTCGCACAGGCGTTGCAGGTAATCGTGAGAACGAAAAGACCTGGCGGTCAATAGGATCTCCACGTCACTATCGACAAGTTGCTCGCGCAGCTCGCGGCCGGTGACGAAGGTGGAGAACGGAATCAGCACGGCACCGATTCGCGCCGCGGCCGCCATCCCGACGACGAAGTCGGACCCGTTCGGATAGAGCAGCCCCACGTGGGTGCCCTTGCCGGCGCCGAGAGCAACCAAACCGCGCGCGAGCCGCGCCGAACGGAAATCGGTCTCGGCGTAGCTGATCCGGTCACCGTCGCAGACCAGGAACGGGTGGTCGCCGCGCGAACCGGCTTGCCGCCGCAGGAGCTCGCCGACCGTCAATGATTCAACGGGCATGGTCGCGTTGGATCGCGGGCTGGCGAAAGAAGTTTCGTATCGCACCAAGATCGGCTTTCCCCGATGGTGTCCGGGGGATGGTGTCGACGATCGCGATCTCGGTGGGTATCTCGTAACCCGCCAGCCGCTCTCGCAGGTACTTCACCAGCGCCTCGGCGTCGGCGTGGGCCCGCTCGCGTAGCTCGACCATGGCGACCGGTGTCTCGCCGAGCCGCTCGTCGGGTCGGGCGATCACCGCCGCGCCGGCCACCGCGGGGTGGCTCTCCAATGCGGCGCGAACGTCATCCGGCATCACCTTGAAACCGCCGCGGATGATCGCCTGGTCGGCGCGCCCGACGATCCAGAGAAACCCGTCGTCGTCGATCCGCGCCATATCCGTGGTCCGCATCCATTGCGCGGCAGGCCCAAGCTGGCCCGGCTTTACCTCCAGCAGGCCCACTTCGTCCGGGCCCAAAGGGGTTCCGTCTTCGGCGACCACCCTGAGCCCAGCGCCGGGATTGGCCCGGCCGACGCTGCCTCGCTTGGTCTTCCAGTACCGCTGATGGTCGGAAAGTGTCCAGCCCGCCACGCCACCACCGAATTCGGTTGCCGCATAAGAGGTCAACACGGGCACGCCGTACTTCTCGGTGAAGGCGTCGGCATCCTCGGCCGACAGCGGTGCCGTCCCGCAGGTGACGGCCTTCAGGCTTGCCAGGTCGGCGCGCGGAACATCGGAGTGCAACACGGTTCGCAACGCGGCCGGTACCAGCGACGCCGCGCGGGGGCGATGCTTGCGCACCGCCTCGGCCCACGCGTTGAGCTCGAAACGTTCCAACAGCACGAACGGTCGTGCCTCGGCGACGCATTGCAGCACCCGGAACACCCCGCCGATGTGCACCAGCGGTGAGTTCACGATCGCGATGCCGCGGCGCAGCCCTTGAGGCGACGCCGCCTGCTCGGGCTCGGGACCCATCACGCTGCGCGCCAGCATGTCGTAACTCAGGTCGATTCGCTTGGGTGGCCCCGTCGTGCCGCTGGTCAACATGCGCACCGCGACGCCGGACGGGGGACCGCCTTCGCGAGCGGACGGCGCGATTGCGTCGTCGTCATCCAACAGACCCGAAATCGCGACGGTCGGCGTGCCCGCGGGTACCAGCGCCGTCAGATCGGTACGCTCGCCCACGATCACCGGAAGCCGCAGCCCCACGATGTCGTTCTTGGTACGCTCGTCACCGCGCGACGGGTTGATGACCACCACCGTTCCGCCGCTCAGCAGCACGCCCAGAAAGGCGGCCACGTGTCCCGGCCGGTTGCGGAGCAGCATCCCGACTTCGGCTCCGCAGGTTTTGGCGGCGATGCGTTGTGCCGCTGCGGCCACCCGGGCCCAGGAGATCCACTGCCCGCCATACTCAATGGCATGCGAGTCCGGCTGTAGGGCAAGAACTTCGGCGATGCGTTGAACCAGTGGGTGGCGCGACATCAGCGAATCTCCGGTTTACCCACCCGGGTTTGGGAATCGCGTTGAGCTGCGAGCTCGGCGATGCCCAGCGGGTTCCCCAGCCGGGTGTAGATCAGGTTCTGCTCCATCGCGGCGCGGTACGGCTTGTCCAGGGATTCCCAAATCGCTTTCACCGTGCCCGCGGTCGCGGTCGGGGGCTTGGCCGCGATGGTCGCCGCGATCTCGTGGGCGCGGCTCCAGAGCTGGTCAGCGGCGACGACCTCGGAGACCAACCCGATGCGCAGCGCGGTGTCGGCGCTGACGCGTTCGTCGTTGCCCATCAGTGCTATGCGCAGAGTTTCGCCCAGGCCGATGCGGCGCATCAGGCCGATCGGTTCCAATGCGCAGACCAGGCCCGCCGACACGTGAGAGTCGAAGAACGTGGCGTCCTCGGAGCAGATGACCACGTCGGATTCGTTGACGAAGTAGAACGCGCCCGCGGTGCACATGCCCTGGACCGCGCAGACCACGGGCTTCCACATCTTCTGCCACTTTGGGCTCAGGGCTTCTCCGGGATCCTCGTGGTGCCAGATGTTTTCGGGCTGCCCGTACGGCTTCTTGATGTCCAGGCCGGCGCTGAACGCCCGATCGCCGGCGGCGCGTAACACCACCGCGTGCACCGCGTCGTCGAGCTTGACCGTGCGCCACGCGCGGGCCATTTCCTCGCACATGGTGCGGTTGAACGCGTTGAGCTGATCGGGGCGCTTCAGCGTGATGGTGGCGACATGGTCGTGCGCGTCCACCTCGAGCAGAATGGTTTCGAAGGTCATCGGCATTGCCAGTTCGGTTTGCGCTTCTCGACGAAAGCCCTCGGACCCTCCTGCGCGTCCTCGGTACGCAGCACACGCTCGCGGAACGTCTCGGCGAGTATCTCCGCCTCGTGCAGCGGAACGTTCAGCCCCTTGAGGATCGCCAGCCGGGTGCCCCGGACTGCCAGCGGCGCATTGGAATTGACGGTGTCCGCGATCTCGTGGGCACGCTCGAGCAGACGCTCGTGTTCGACGATTTCGCTGATCAGCCCGAGCTCGTAGGCGCGTTGCGCGCCCATCCGCTCGTGCTTGCCCATCAAGGCCATTCGCAGCGCGATCGAGCGGGGCAACACGCGAGACACCCGCACCAGTTCCCGGCCGGCCACCAGCCCGATGCTGACGTGCGGATCGAAGAAGGTCGCCTGCTCGGAAGCGATCACTATGTCCGTCGTCGTGACCCAATCCATCCCGGCGCCACAGCAGATTCCGTTCACGGCGGTCAGCACGGGCTTGGCCATTGCGCGAAATGGCGGCGTGCCCTCCTGCGGCGCCTCCCACTGGTCGTACGTCGACAGATATGGCCGCTCGTAGATCACCTTGCCGTCTTCCGGAATCTCTTTGACGTCGGCGCCGGTGCAAAAGGCCCGGCCGGTGCCGGTGACGATGGTGAGCCAGACGTTGTCGTCGTTTTCGGCCTCGTCGTAGGCCGCGCGCAGCTCGGTGATCATGTGCGGGCTGAGAGCATTGAGGGCGTCCGGACGGTTCAGGGTGATAGTCGCGGTGTGCCCATCGACGTCGTACTTGATGGTGTCGAATGACTCAGTGGGCATCGATCATCCCTTCGATCATCGGCCATCGAACTTCGGTGCCCGTCGCTGCCTGAAGGCTTCCAGGCCTTCCTTGAAATCTCTTGTCCTGCAGGCTAACTCCAGGTTGAACAGCTCCTGGGTCAACGACTGGCTCAGCGTCGCATGCTGGCCGAAGTTCAACGCCTGTTTGGCCAGGCCGAGCGCGGCCGTCGCACCGGAGGCGAGTCGGCCCACCAGCTCCTTGGCTGCGTGGTCGAGGTCCGGACCGCTTACCGTCTGATGAATCAGCCCCCAGTCGGCCGCATCCGGCGCGCTCACCTTCTCACCGAGCAGCAGCATGCGCCTGGCCCGCGCCAAGCCGACGAGCCGGGGCAGCAGCCAGGTGGATCCCGAGTCCGGGCTGAATCCACGGTCGATGAAGGGCTCCCAGAACACCGCATCGTCGGCGGCCACCGTGAAGTCGGCGGCCAGAGCCAGATTGCAGCCGAATCCCACCGCCCAGCCCCGCACGCTGCACACCACCGGCAGTTGGATGCTTGCGAGGAGCTCGATCACCCGGTGAGCGCCATGGGGGATCCGTCGCACCAGATCACCGGCGCGGGGACGCTGAGCGCCCGGATTGTTGGCGGCCACCCAGTCGGCGCCGGCGCAAAAGTGATCGCCCGCGCCGCGGATGTGGACGGCGCGTAGCGAGTCGTCGGCAGCGGCATCGGTGAGCGCGTCGACCAACGTCCCGATCATCAACTGTGTCAACGAGTTACGCCGGCTTGGGCGGTCGATAGTCACCAGCAACACCGCACCGTCGCGGTGCGCTGTTACCGAACCCTCGGCACCGGCCGTGTCGGCCCCCTGACTCACCGTCGAATCCGGCCTTTCTCCGCCGATACGGTTACCCATACAGTAGGCAATACGATTGATACGCTGTATAAGTTAGCAAGGATACGCTGCCTGCGGAACAACCCGGGGTGAAAGAGGGAACGATGACCTTGTCGGAGGGGCATGCCGCACGGGCGTCGACGAGCAACGGAGGCGCGCGATTCGGTGAGGCTCCGCTTGCCCAGACGGTGGCCGCGGCCGCCGCCATGCGGCGCCTGAGCTCGTTGCTGGTATCCCTCGAGCATCCGCACCGCGCGGTGGACGCCATGCTGCAGAAGTTCGCCGAGTGGGAAAGCGAACTGGCGGCCGCGGCGCCGGCGGACAACGCACCGCGCATCGGCGAATTGCCCGACGACCCCCGGCGCGTCTACCTCAACCACGCCACCGACATCGGCGCGTACAACCCGTGCTTTCCCGAATACCGGTTCGAGCAACTCGACGCCGAGAATGCAACGGGCACTGTCGAGTTCCCGCTGATATATGAGGGTCCGCCCGGACTGGTGCACGGCGGGTTCCTGGGCGTCTTCTTCGACTGCGTCATTCAGCACCACAACTGCGTCACCGGCCTCTCTGGCAAAACGCGATCCTTGGCCGTCACTTTCCGCCGGCCGACACCGGTGCTGACCGAGCTGCGATTCGACATCACCCGATCCCCGGGCGAACGCGGCATCACTTCCACCGGGCGGCTGCTGCTCGACGGCGAAGTCCTGTGTACCGGTGAGGTCAACACGTTGGCTTCACGGCCGGAAAGGCTTGCCGGAACGCGATTCGGCAGGCGCCGAAAGGAGTCCGACACATGACCGCCTCGAGCACCTCAGACGATCGCGTGCTTTTCGACGTCGATCCCGACCGGCGCATCGCGACCATCACGCTGAACAATCCCAAACAACGCAACTCCTACGACGCGGCGATGCGCGAGGCCGTCGCCCGCTGTCTGGACCGGGTGGCCGAGGACGACGACCTCACGGTGGTGTTACTGCGTGGCGCCGAGGGGGTCTTTTCCACCGGAGCCGACATGAACAATGCCTACGGCTGGTACGGCTCGTCCGCGCCACCCGACCAGGCGGCCGCCGACGACCGGGCTGCCAAACGTCGCCCCAGCCAACGCCGACGACTTACCGTGGACCGCAAGTCTTTTGGCTTCTACCACAATTTCATGGGTTTCCCGAAGGTAACGGTGGGGGAGATCGCCGGCTACGCGCTCGGCGGTGGGTTCGAGATGGCGTTGATGACCGACATCTCGGTCATCGCGCGCGACACCAAGATCGGCATGCCCGCAACCCGTTTCCTGGGCCCCGCGCTCGGCAGCCTGCACATGTTCTTTCACCGGCTCGGGCCGGTGCTGGCCCGGCGGCTGCTGCTGACCGGCGACATCATCGAGGCGGCCGAGATCGAACACCTCGGAATCTTCACCGACACGTGCGCGCCCGGCGCGGTGACGGCCCGGGCACGCTACTGGGCGGAGAAGGCGGCGAAGATGCCCGCCGACGGAGTCGTCATCGCCAAGGAGGCATTCCGGCTCGTCGAGCAGAGCCAGGCGTACCAGGGCGAAGAGGTCGCCAGCTATCTGTTCCACGCCTTCGGCACCAACCTGCAATTCGGGCCCGACGAATTCAACTTCGTCAAAACCCGTGCGCAACACGGTGCCCGGGAGGCATTTCGGTTACGCGACGAGCACTTCCACGTCCCGGAACCCGAAGGCTGACAGAGGGTTTCGGACGGGGTCAGCGAGCCGCTGCCGCCTTGCTTTTGCCCCGGGTGGTAGCGGACTTGGCGGGCTTGCGCTGTCGTGATGGCGCCGCCTTGGCGCCCTTCGACCCGTTGCTCTCGTCGATCAGCCGGCCGGCGTGATCAAGAATGCAGGTGAGGCCGTACTCGAAATTGGTCTCATCGGGAGCGCCGATGCGGTGACCGATCCGGGTCACCTGTGCGAGGAGCGGGGTCTTTTCCGGGTCAATGGAAACAGCGTCCTCGATGGCGCGGGGTCCGATATCCGACGACTGGTTCTTTTCGTAGAGCCGTTGCAGCACCACGGAACCGCGCACGTGCACCGAGACCGCCGAATAGGTGTCGAACGCGTCCTCCGGTGACAGGCCGGCCTCCACCAGATTGGCGACCGCCTTTTCCATCTCCTGGGCACCCATCCGTGCCGCCTTCGGGGAAAGGGCCGCCCGAATCAGAATCAGGTCGCACAGAATTGGGTTGCCCATGAACGTCTTACGCATCAAGCGCGCGTGGTTGGCCAACGTCTCGCGCCAGTCGTTGGCCTCGACGTAGGGAGTGGCGAACACGTACTTGCTCAGGGCGCGGTCGGTCATCGCGTTGAGCAGGTCGTCCTTCTTGCGGAAGTACCAGTAGATGCTCGTCACGCCGACACCGAGATGTTTGCCGAGCAGCGGCATGCTCAAGTTGTCGATCGACACCTGCTCCGCGAGTTCGAATGCGCCGCTGATGATGTCGTCGGGATTGATGGACCCGCGTTCGCGTCGCTGGCGCTTATCGGCGGTTGCCTGTTTTGCCACTACGGGCACCTCCATCAAAATCTGTTTCGTTCATTCGGTCTGCCGACCGTGCCGCCGGTATTATCGAATTTACCGGCACTTTCTCATCTGACCTGCGTATACGCCTTCGTGTCGCATTCTTCCTCTGCTACTGTAATACCTATCGTAGGCTTTTTGGTAAATCGGCTGGACAGGCGAAAATGACCAGGCTAGAGCTACGGATTACGCAATGGATCTAGGGCTGGCGAATGCCACTGCGATGGTAGTCGGTGGTAGCCGCGGAATGGGATTGGCGACGGCGCGCTGCTTCGCCGACGAAGGTGCCCGGGTGGCGGTCGTCGGCCGTAGTCGAGACGCCCTCGACGCGGCGGTGACCGATCTCACGCGGCGTGGCAGCCCGGATGCGGTAGGGCTGACCGCCGACATCGGGGACGACGAAGCGGTCGGCGCGGTGTTCGGGGAGCTCGCGCAGCGATGGGACGGTGAGCTCAATGCGCTGGTGGTCACGGTGGGGCCGGGCGCCGCGGGCACGTTCGAAGATCTGACCGACGACCAGTGGCGTCAGTCCGTAGAAGACGGCGTGCTGGGGATGGTGCGCTGCGTGCGTGCGGCGCTTCCGTTACTGCGAAAGGCGCAATGGGCCCGGATCGTCACCTTTTCGGCGCACTCGATTCAGCGTCAAAGTGTGATGCTGCCCGCCTACACGGCGGCGAAATCGATGCTGACGAGCGTTTCGAAGAACCTGTCCTTGTCGCTGGCCAAGGACGAGATCCTGGTCAACGTGGTGTCGCCCGGCAGCATCGCATCCGAATCACTGGCGGGCTGGGCGAAGTCGGTGGGGGTCGACGGCAACGACCCCTACGCCCTGATGGAGGCCATCGCCAAGCATTTCGGTCATCCCGCGCACCTGCCGCGGGCGGGCCTGCCGGACGAAATCGGCCCAGTCGCCGCCTTCCTGGCCTCGCGGCGCAACTCCTACATGACCGGAGCCAACATCAATGTCGATGGTGGTTCAGACTTCACTTGAGGATAAGGCGAAGAAATCGATTGGCAGACAAAAGGAGTCGGCTTTGGCTACGGCAGCGGAGGCGCGTGCGTGGGCGCCCGGCGCATTGCGGGGGATCGGTGACTCCCTCTACACGCCGTTCTGCGGCACCGACGGCGATGATATCGACTGGGACGCCTACCGGACGCTGGTCCGTTACTGTGTCGGCGACCTCGGGCATCCGATGTTGTGGTGCACCAGCGGAATCGCCGAATTCTGGTCGCTGACCCTCGACGAACGCAGACGCCTTTTGGAGGTGGCCGTCGAGGAGGCGCGCAGTATCAATCCCGACGTGGTGGTGCAGGCGTGCACGGCGGCCATGTCGGCCAAGGACTGCGTGGACTTGACGCTGCACGCTCAGGAGGCGGGCGCTGACATCGCCTATATCCAAACGCCGATGATGGAGGCGCATGGCGGCGAGGGCGTGCTGCGCTTCTTCAAATACGTGGCGGCGCGCACGAATATAGCGCTGGGCATGTTCAACTCGCCGTCCTCGGGTTACGTGCTGACGCCGGCCGAGAGCGCCCGGATCTACCACGAGGTTCCCGCGGTGTGCGCCACCAAAGAGGGCGCCTTCCGACCGGCGAGCAGCCGGATGCTGCATGAACTGGCACCTGGCCTCGCGGTGTGGGAATGCGACAAGACGGTGTACCGCGCAGGCTGGCTGCGCGACGGGATCGTCTGTCCGGCGCAGCTGGGTACGTCGGGTTACCTTTTCGAAACGCCTACGCGGCGATTGTTCTCCGAATACTGGGATCTGGTGCAGAGCGACAAACTCGTCGAGGCGATGGACTATGGCCGCGCGTCCGGCCTGGACCAGTTCGACCTCGACATCGGGTCTTGGTGGACCTGCTACCCGGGCCGTGCGGATTACTTCACCCACTGGGGCGGCGCGTTCAAATACGCTGCGTCGCTACTTGGCCTGCCCATCGGTGCGTACCCCCATTCGCGGCCCCCGCAAGCCGAACTACCCGCCGAGGCGAAGGCCCAAATCGAAGGCGCGTATGAACGCCTGGGCCTACTCGAAACTGTGGTGCCGTAACAGCGATTACGCAGCGAAGCGGGCCCGGTCAATCGACCGGGCCCGCCCGACTAGCTGACCGCTTAGTTCTGCTCGGCCCGCTCACGCTGCTCATAGGCCTTGGCCTTACCACGGGCCTTCTCAGCGGCGGCTTCCTTCTTTCCAGCGTTGCGCTGGGCTTCCGCCTTGTCCTGCTGAGCCTTACCCTCGTCGATCAGGCCGTCGTTGCCGATGATGATCCCGATGACCTGCTTGGTCTTACCCAGGGCATCTTCGACGATGCCTCGAATCAGTTCGATCGGGCCACTCTTGACGTCAACCACTGCAACTACCTCCCCATTGATTGGCTGGCTCCTCGTGGGTTTCCCGATCGCGGGGCCGATGCAAACGTCGCGGCGACGTGGGACACACCACAGAAATCAAGTCTTGCGCCGTCGCGGACGGTTTGTGCACCGAGAACAGGGTGCGTGCCCCCGCCCGTCGCGCGGGTTGCGACTGCGTCGAAATCCGTCTTAGCCGGGCGGTCGATCTGTGGGCGGTTTGAAACTGCCCTCGCGCCCGAAATCGCAGTGTAGCCGGGGTTTCACCCGGGACTGGCTGCGGTTGTGGAATGCGGTACCGATAGGTATACAGTATGGGTACAAACTCGCCCGCTGGTCACTATGAGGGGACGGTCCGATGAGCGCCGCCGACCGTGTGGTCACCGATGCGGCGGTGCTGTATGAGGTTACTGAAACCGGTGTGGCAATTCTGACGTTCAATCGTCCGGATCGCCTGAACGCCTGGGGGCCCGACATCGCCGCGGGGTTCTACGCGGCGATCGATCGCGCCGAGCAGGACCCGGCCGTTCGCGTCATCGTGGTGACCGGCCGGGGCCGGGGATTCTGTGCGGGCGCGTATTTGGGCGCACCGAGTGCGGCACCCGACTACGGCGAGACGATGGAGAAGGCGGCTCAGACGGACCTGGCCGACTTGGTGGGGGAGCGCCCACCCCACTTCGTGACGACGCTGCGCAAGCCCGTCATCGCTGCCATCAACGGTGCTTGTGTCGGCATCGGGTTGACCCAGGCGCTGATGTGCGACGTCCGGTTCGCGGCCGCCGGCGCGAAGTTCGGCGCCGTGTTCGCACGCCGCGGTCTGATCGCGGAGTTCGGGATCTCCTGGATACTGCCGCGGCTGACCAACTGGGGCGTGGCTCTCGATCTGTTGCTCAGCGGGCGGACCTTCCTCGCCGAGGAGGCGGCCGAGCTGGGCCTCGTGAAAGAAGTTGTCGCTCCGGACAATCTGATGAATCGCGCCCTGAACTACGCCGAGGACATCGCCGCGCATTGCTCTCCGGCGGCGATGGCGGTGATCAAGAGGCAGGTCTACGGCGACGCGACCCGCGACGTCGAACAGGCCAATTCGCTCGCCGAGGTTTTGTTGCACGAGGCCATGCCGCGCCCTGACGTGATCGAGGGCATCACGAGTTTTCTGGAGAAGCGGCCGCCGCAATTCCCATCGCTCGATTCGACCGACGCTTAGTGTTCGCCGGTATTGGCGGAAAGGATGATCATGGCTGACTTGGGTTACCAGGCGATCGACGTCGACAACCACTATTACGAGCCGCTGGACTCGTTCACCCGTCACCTGGACAAGAGGTTCAAACGGCGCGGCGTCCAGATGGTCACGCAGGGCAAGCGGACCTGGGCCGTGATCGGCGACCGCGTCAACCACTTCATCCCCAATCCCACCTTCGATCCGATCATCGTGCCGGGCTGCCTCGACCTGTTGTTCCGCGGCGAGATTCCGGAAGGCGTCGACCCGGCCTCGCTGATGAAGGTCGAACGGCTGGCGGACCATCCCGAGTACCAGAACCGCGATGCCCGGATCGCGGTGATGGACACCCAGGACATCGAGACGGTGTTCATGCTGCCGACGTTCGGCTGCGGGGTCGAAGAGGCGCTCAAACACGACATCGAGGCGACGATGGCGTCGGTGCATGCGTTCAATCTGTGGCTCGACGAGGACTGGGGCTTCGACCTGCCCGATCGCCGAATCATTGCCGCGCCGATCATTTCGCTGGCCGACCCGGCCAAGGCCGTCGAAGAGGTCGAGTTCGTATTGGCGCGCGGCGCCAAGCTGGTGCTGGTGCGGCCCGCGCCGGTGCCCGGCCTGGTCAAGCCGCGCTCCCTGGGCGATCCCAGCCACGACCCGGTGTGGGCCCGGCTGGCCGAGGCGGGCGTGCCGGTGGGATTCCACCTGTCCGACAGCGGTTATCTGCACATCGCGGCGGCGTGGGGCGGCAAGGCGACGTTCGAGGGCTTCGGGGCCAAGGATCCGCTGGACCAGGTCCTCCTCGACGACCGGGCCATCCACGACACGATGGCCTCCATGATCGTGCACGGGGTGTTCACCCGTCATCCGAAACTCAAGGCGGTCAGCATCGAGAACGGCTCCTACTTCGTGCACCGGCTGATCAAGCGGCTGAAGAAGGCGGCGAACACCCAGCCCCAGTGGTTCCCCGAAGACCCGGTGGAGCAGTTGCGTAACAACGTGTGGATCGCCCCCTACTACGAGGACGACCTACCGGAGCTGGCCGAGGCCATCGGTGTCGACAAGATCCTGTTCGGCTCCGACTGGCCGCACGGCGAGGGCCTGGAATCACCGGTGTCGTTCGCCGAGGAGCTGAAAGGCTTCAGTTCGTCCGACGTGCGAAAGATCATGCGGGACAACGCGCTAGACCTTCTCGGCGTCCAAGTCGGCTCGGCCGCCTGATCGGGGACGAGGCCGACTACGCCCGTGAGCGAATGGACCATAGGGGCGGTTCTCGACGAAATCGCCAACGTCATACCCGACCGGACGATGACCGTCTGCGGCGGCCGCCGCAGCACCTTTCGCCAGTCGGCAGAACGCACGCGCCGATTGGCGAACTTCCTGGCGGGCAACGGGTTAGGGGCTCATCGGGAACGCGCATCCCTGCGGAACTGGGAATGCGGGCAGGATCGGGTCGCGCTCGTGATGCACAACGATCTGTACGCCGACGTGCTCGTCGGCTGCCTCAAGGCCCGGACCGTTCCGGTGAACATCAACTACCACTACACGCCACGTGAGGTCGGCGAGCTGCTCGACTACGTGCGGCCCAGGGCGGTCATCTACCACCGTGGGTTGGGCGCGGCGTTCGCCGACGTGCTCGCTCGCGACGGCGTGGAGCTCTTGGTGTCGGTCGACGACGGCAGCACGACCCCGGACCTGCCCGGCTCCGTGTCATTGGATGATGCACTGGCGCAAGGGGATACCGACCAGAGCGTGATGGCGTCGCCGGACGATCTGCTGATGATCTGCACCGGCGGGACGACCGGCCGGCCTAAGGGTGTGCTCTGGCGACAGTCCGACATGTACGTGACGTCGATGGTGGGGGCCGACCACGCCTGTGCCCAGGAGATCCACGACAAGGTGCGTGGTGGCGCCGGTGCACCATGGTTCGCCGTCTCGCCGCTGATGCACGCGGCCGGCATGTGGACAGCATTCGCCGCGATCATGGCGGGTACCCCGGTGGTGCTCTATGACACCTCGAAAAAGCTTGACCCGCACGTGGTCTGGGAGACGGCCGAACGCGAGAAGGTCGGCATGATGACGATGGTCGGCGACGCCTACGCCGCGCCGCTGGTGGCGCAGTTGCGGGCTGGTTCCTACGACCTGTCGTCGCTGTATGCGATCGGCACCGGGGGCGCCGCGACGAATCCGAAGTATCAGCAAGCCCTGCTGGAACTGCTACCGCAGATCACGCTCATCAACGGCTATGGCTCGTCGGAGACGGGCAACATGGGATTCGGCCACAGCCGGCCCGGCACGCAAGCCGACACCTTCACGCTGCGCGAGGGCGGACTGGTGCTTTCCGAGGACTACAGCCACTTTCTTGCCCCCGGCGAGACGGAGGTGGGCTGGGTCGCCCGGGAAGGGCGAATACCGTTGGGCTACTTCAACGATCCCGAAGCCACGCGTAAGACGTTTCCCGAGATCGACGGCAAGCGGGTGGTCATATCCGGTGACCGGGCAGGATTGGAACCCGATGGAACGTTGCGGCTGTTCGGCCGTGACTCGTTGGTGGTCAACACCGGCGGTGAGAAGGTTTTCGTCGAGGAAGTCGAAGAGGTGCTGCGCGCCCACCCGGCGATCGCCGACGCCTTGGTGGTCGGCCGCCCCAGCGAGCGCTGGGGCGAGGAACTCGTGGCCCTCATCGAACTCCGCGACGGAGCCGTCGCGACCGCCGAGGAGCTGCACGCGCTCTGCACGTCGCGGCTGGCGCGCTTCAAGGCGCCCAAGGAGTTCGTCGTCGTCGAGCGGGTTCAGCGCCTGGGCAACGGCAAGGCCGATTACCGTTGGGCGAAACGTCACGCAACAGCAAAGGCGCCGATGTCGACATGAAGGTCATCGATTGTCTGGTCAATGTGCACTTCGGCGAGACCGAGCGGCAGCCCTCCTGGATGCTCAAGGTGCGTGACGACTACTTCAAAGGGCCGGAGTCGATGTTCGAGCCGGTCGAATTGTCGAAGCTGCTCGAGGAGATGGACGTCCAGGGCGTGCGCAAGGCGATCCTGATGGACAACCTGGCCAAGCCGTCGGTGACCGCGCGCAAGTTCGTCGAGGAGAAGCCCGACCGGTTCGCGCTGGCGATGGGCGGGGTCAACCTGCTGCGGCCGATGCCGTCCCTGCGGGAACTCTCCTCCGTCGTCAACGACCTGCCCGTTGCCTATGCCGCTGTGGGACCGAGCTTTTGGGGTGACGGCCAGTACCCGCCGAGCGATGCCGTGTACTACCCGCTGTACACCAAGTGCGCCGAGCTCGGGCTGCCGCTGTGTATCAACACCGGCATTCCCGGGCCGCCCATCCCCGGGGAGGTGCAGAACCCAATGCACCTCGACCGGGTCTGCGTGCGATTTCCCGAACTGAAGCTGTGCATGATTCACGGCGCCGACCCGTGGTGGGACATCGCGATCAGGCTGTTGATCAAATACGCAAACCTGCGGCTGATGACGTCGGCGTGGTCACCGAAGCGGTTGCCGGACAGCCTGTTGCATTACATGCGGACTCGCGGACCGAACAAGGTGATCTTCGCCTCCGACTGGCCGGTGCTGAAAATGCACCGCGTCGTTCCCGAAGCGGCCGGGCTGGATCTGCCCGCCGAGGTGCTCGACAACTATCTCTACAACAATGCGCAAGAATTCTTCTTCGGTGGCCAGAAGGAAGGCTGAGGATGGACCGCTATGAACTACGTAGGCTCGACTACAGCCTGACGTCGGATCACGAGGCGATACAGGCCGCCTACCGCGATTTCTTCAAAACGCATTGCCCGATCGAAACCGTGCGCGCCGCCGAGGAGACCGGCTTCGACAAGAATCTGTGGGAGCGGTTGTGCGCCATGGGCGCGACGACCATGGCGGTCCCGGAATCCGCGGGCGGAGACGGCGCGACGCTCGTCGACCTGACCTTGGTGGCCGAGGAGATCGGCCGGTCGCTCGCGCCCGTGCCGTGGATCGACCAGGTCTGCACCGCACGGCTGCTCGCGCGCCTCGGCGAGGCTGAACCCGACGTCGTGCACGGCAGGCGTCTCGCCGCGTTCGATCCGCAGCAGGACAGCGCCTCCGGCGCTCGGCTCCTGCCCACCGGATCGATCGCCGATCAGATCATCGTGCGCGAAGACGGGGCCGTGGTCGCGCTGACGTTCGGCACGCGCCCGACCAAGGTGGACAACATCGGACGGTTGCCGATGGCCTGGGTGGATCCGGCGACCGCCGACACCCGCACCGTGCTGGCCGAAGGATCCGACGCGATGGCGGAATATCAACGGGCGCTGGATGAATGGCGGGTGCTGAGCGCGGCGGCGTTGGTGGGCCTGGTGGAGGAGACCATGACCATCGCCGCCGAGTTCGCCAAGACGCGTTACACGCTGGGGGTCCCCATTTCGACGTTGCAGGGCATCTCTCATCCGTTGGCCAACATCGCGATCACCGTGCAGGGCGGCCGCAATCTGGCGCGGCGGGCGGCCTGGTTCCTGGACAACGAGCCGCACGAGCGACCGGAGCTGGCGCCCTCGGCCTTCGTGTTCATGGCGGAAGAGGCGGCGAAGGCCGCGACCATGGCGGTGCACATCCAAGGCGGACTTGGCGTTTCGGCCGAGGCCGCCGCCACGGCGTATCTGGTACGTGCCCGCGGGTGGGCGCTGGCCGGCGGGGATCCCGGCGCCAGCGCCAAGTACGTCGGCGAGCTGGTCGCCGCGCGCGAAAGTGGAAAGGGCGCCTAAGTGGATTTTTCACGAGTCACCCTGTCCGACGACGATCAGCGCTTCCTCGAGGAGGCGCGCGAGTTTCTGCGCACGCATGTGACGGAAGACGTCATACGCCGGGACCGGGAAACGGGCGACAACTTCGACGAGGGAGTGCACCTGGCGTTGGGCGCCGCCGGCTACCTCGAACGCGAATGGAAGCCGGAGGCCGACGGTGGCTTCAGCCGGCTGCGTCGCCGCATCTGGGAGCTGGAGAAACGGCGCGCGCACGTGCCCTGGGTGACCTGGGGCACCACCGCCATGGTGACCCGCTCGGTCGCGAGGTTCGGCTCCGCCGAGTTGCGGGACGAAGTGTTGCCGGGCGTCTTCAGCGGACACGTCAGGCTGTGCCTGGGCTACACCGAACCCGAGGGCGGGTCCGACATCGCCACCTGCAAGACCCGCGCGGTGCGTGAGGCGGATGGATCAACCTGGATTATCAATGGCTCCAAGATGTTCACCACCGGCGCGCACAACTGCCAGTACGTCTTCCTCATCACCAATACCGATCCGGACGCTCAGAAGCACAAGAGCCTGACCATGTTTCTGGTCCCGCTGAACTCCGCGGGCATCGAGATCCAGGGCATCCGCACCGTCGATGGTGACCGCACCAACATCGTCTACTACAGCGAAGTGCGCGTCGACGACAAGTATCGCCTGGGCGACGTGAACGCCGGCTGGACGGTGTTGCGTGAACCCCTCAACACCGAGCACGGGGCGGTGGCGGCCGCCCCGGATGGGCTGCAGGATGTCTCGATCATGATGCACCAGGCCGGTTTCATGGCGAACGCCCTGGACAAGGCCGCGGCCAAAGTGGGCGAGCGAGACCCGAACGGGCGCAGGCTCATCGATGATTCGGCGGTGGCATATCGCTTGGGGCGCAGCGCGGCACGGATGGAAGCGTCGTTGAGCGCGCCCAGCATCTTCGGGCGCGTCGCCCTGGCGCAGACGATGCGCGACATCTCGCCGGACCTGATGGACATCCTGGGCACCGCGGCGACGCTGCCCCTCGGCACCGACGGCGCGGCCGACAACGGGGCCGCGGAATACGTGTACCGATTCGCCCCGCTGGTCGGCATCTACGGCGGCACGCTCGAGGTGTTCCGCAACATGATCGCGCAATACGTGCTGGGCCTGGGTAAGCCGGCGTACGCGCCGGTCGCGCGGAAAGCTTCCTAGCTTCGCCGAGCGTGAACTGACGGCGCAAGCCTTCGGCGTGTCGTAACCGCCAGTTCACGTTCGGCGCTGGGGGCGCCGTCAGGTCGTGAGGATCGTCGCCGCGGCGGTGCCCGGCGCGCCGTACAGCTGGGTGAATCCCACCTTCGGGTTGCCGGGCACTTGGCGTTCACCCGCCTCGCCGCGGAGCTGGCGCACGATTTCGTGGATTTGCCGCAGGCCGGAGGCGCCGATGGGCTCGCCGTTGGCGATCAGCCCGCCGTCGGTGTTGACCGGCAGCGCGCCGTTGATCTCGGTGGCGCCGTCGGCCAGGAGCTTTTCCTGGTCGCCGTGTTCGCAGAACCCGCACTCGGCCATGTGGATAATCTCGGCGCCGGCGTCGGTGTCCTGCAACTGGATGACGTCGACGTCGTCGGGCGAGATGCCGGCTCTTTCGAATGCGCTGCGGGCGGCGTAAACCGTTGGCGCCACGTCTTCTTCGACGGGTGCGCAGGTGGTGTTGACTTCGTAGGCCCCGTAGCGGCGGGTGCGGACCTCCACTGCCCGCAGGTAGACCGGCGTGGAGGTGTAGCGGTGTGCGATGTCCGATCGGCACATAACCACGGCGGCGGCGCCCTCGTCGGGCGCGCAGAACATGTATTGCGTCAGCGGGTAATTGAGCATCGCCGAGTTCAGGATGTCTTCTTCGGAGATCGGCTTGCGGCGAAATGCGTTGGGGTTCATCGCCCCGTTGCGGAAGTTCTTGGCGGCGACCTTGGCCAGGGTCTGCTGGGATATGCCGTGCTCGTGTAGGTAGCGGTTGGCTTTCATCCCGAAGAACTGGGTGGTCAGATATTGCCCGTTTTCCGCATACCAGCGCGGCATACCGACCAGTGCGGGGTCCTCGGTGAACGCACCGCGCGGGTGCTTGTCCAGACCGACGGCGATCCCGATGTCGTAGTCGCCGAGCCGGATGCCGTCGGCGCAGGCCTTGGCGGCGCTGGCCGCGGTCGCGCAGGCGTTGAACACGTTGGTGAACGGGATGCCGGTCAGCCCGACCATGCCGACGATCGCGTCCGGGTTGGCTACCGTCCAGCTGCCGCCGGTGGCGAACTGGACGTCCTGCCAAGCGATTCCGGCGTCAGCGACCGCGGCGAGAATGGCGTCGACACCCATCTGCATCGCCGACTTGCCCTCGAAGCGGCCGAACGGGTGTAAACCCACGCCGATGATGGCGACATCGTTAGTGGGGGTCACGCAATGGCCCCTGCATTCTTGAGTTCCTCGATCCGCTCCCAGTCCATGCCGAGCTCCATCAGAACCAGCTCGGTGTGCTCGCTGGCCTGGGGGGCACGGGTCGTCGTCAACGGCTCGTGGTTGAACTGAACGGGGCCGCGGACCACGCGGAACGGCTTGCCTCCGCCGGCGAGCTCGACTTCGGCGATCATGTCGTTGGCGATCGCCTGCTCGTCGTCGACCAGGTCGATGAGGCTCTGGAACGGCGCCCACTGGCCCTTCATCGTCTTGAGGTGCTGCCGCCAATAGTCAAAGGGCTTGCCGGCGAAGGCCTTCGCGATCAGCTCGGCGGCGGCGTCGGCGTTCTGGATCAGGGGAAGCACGTCGGCGAAGCGGGGATCGTCGGCCGCCTCGGGAATGCCCAGGTGTTCGAACGTGTCGCGGATCAGCCCGGTCGGGCTGATGATGCACAGGTTGATGGTGCCGCCGTCGGAGGTCTCGTAGTTGCCCATGAACGGATTCACCGAGGGCGCGCCGGAACCCGGCATGGGAGTGCGCATGACCTCGCCGGTCTCCATGCCCTGTGTCACGCTGGCGCCGGCCGCCCACCACGCGGTGCTCAGCAGCGACACGTCGAGCTCGACGGCCTCACCGGTGCGCTCGCGATGCAGCAGCGCGGCCGAGATGCCGCCGGCGATGAACATGCCGCCGATCGAGTCGCCGAATGCGGGAATGCCTTGTCCCAGTGCGCCGCCCAGCTCCTCGGGTGTCAGGGCGTACCCGATGCCGCTGCGCGTCCAGAACGCTGTGCCATCATAGCCGCCGGTGTCACGCTCGGCCCCTTTGTCGCCGTAGGCCGAGCCGCGGGCGTACACGATGTCCGGGTTCACCGCGCGAATGTGCTCGACGTCGAACTTGTGCTTCTGGCGTTGCGCGGGCTTGTAGTTGGTGAGGAACACGTCCGCCGTCTTGGCCAGCTCGTAAATCACTTCCTGGCCGCCCGGCGTGGAGACGTCGATTCCGACGCTGCGTTTGCCCCGGTTGGGATGTTCCATCAACGGGTGTCGTTCCGGATCGATCTGAATGCCACCCATATTCAGGAAGCCGCGCTGGGTATCGCCGCGGCCCGGGTGTTCGACTTTGATGACGTCGGCTCCCCAGTCGGCCAGGATGGCTCCCGCCGCCGGAACGAAGGTGAACTGCGCAAGCTCGAGGACCCGAAAGCCCGTCATGACTTTGACCATTTCCGGACACTACTTCGCGTCGAACGTCACTGGAAGCGCATTCGGTGACCGGAACGGCTGACCGTGGATGTGCGGGTCATCATCGGTCAGCAAGGTGACGTTGGTCAGCCGGTCCAGCAGGCATTCCATCGCGACGCGCGTTTCCAGCCGGGCCAGATGCAAACCGAGGCAGGTGTGCTCACCTGCGGCGAACGAAATGTGTGGCGTGTGCTTGCGGAAGATGTCGAACTCTTCGGAGCGTTCCCAGCGTCGCTCGTCGCGGTTCGCCGAACCGATGCACACCCCGATCACCGAGCGTGCCGGGATCTGCACGCCTTCCACCTCGGTGTCTTCGGTCGTGAAGCGTTGCACGACGGTCAGCGGCGTCTCGTAGCGCAGCCCTTCCTCGATGGCCGGTGCCAGTAGCCCGCGGTCGGCTTGCAGCGCGGCGAATTGCTCCGGGTGCGTCAGCAGCAGATACAACAGGTTTCCCGACGAGCGGTAGGTGGTTTCCAAGCCGGCCGGCAGCAGCAGACGAAGGAACGAGTAAATGGCTTCGTCGGTGAGCTTTTCGCCATCGATCTCCGCGGTGACCAGGTCACCGATGATGTCCTCGGTGGGCTTGGATTTGCGCTGTTCGATCTGCTCGACGAAATACTCCTTGAGCGCGGCCGAGGCCTCGAAAGCGCCTTCGTAGTTGACGTGATAGCTGATCAATTGCACGGCGCGCTTGCGGAACATCGGCAGGTCGTCGGCCGGCAGCCCCAGCAGCTTTGCGATGACGCGGGTGGGGAATTCGAAGGTGAAGTTGCGGATCAGGTCGGCGCGACCGGTCTCGATGAACTCGTCGATCAGGGCATTGCAGATCGGCCGCACTATGGTTGGCTCCCAGCGGGCCAGGGCCTTTGACTTGAATGCCGCGGATACCAAGTTGCGGTGTTCGCGGTGTTTCTTTCCCTCCATCGCCAGGATCGTCGGCCCCATGAACAGGCCGATGGTCTTGTCGTACGGCTTGGAAGTGAACACCCGGCCATCCCGAAACACCGTGTTGACCGCGTCGAATGACATCGCGGAGTATTCCTGCCTTGGTCGCAGGGACTCCGGCGTCTTGGAGTAGTCCATCACCGTGCCGGCGAACACGCCGGCTTCCCGCCGCTTGCGGGCGAAGAACGGGTAGGGGTCACGCAGGCTGACCGTCTCGTCGCCGGCACCGGCGGCGGTGTGCACGTTGGTCGTCACTTGATCTCCAGCATCTCGATCTCGGCACGAGTCGAACACCTACTGCGTAAGATCGTACTGTAATTATTACAGTAGGCAATATGGCACGGCCGCGTGAGGTCGCGCGCCGCCGGCATCACCGGTCAGCCATTCACCGCCTGCTCGCGCGCCCAGCGGTAGTCGGCCTTTCCGGACGGGCTGCGCTCGACGACCGGACGGAACACGATCGCTTTGGGGAGCTTGTAGCGCGCCAGCGTCTGCGCGGCGTGTGCCACCAGTTCTGCGGACTCGGCGCTGGCTCCCGGTGCGAGCGCCACCACGGCGACGACCTCCTGGCCCCACCGTTCGCTGGGCCGCCCGGCGACCACCACGTCGGCCACCGCGGGATGCGAGGCGATCGCAGTCTCAACCTCCTCGACGAAGATCTTCTCGCCGCCGGAGTTGATGGTCACCGAGTCGCGGCCCAGCAATTCGATGGAGCCGTCGGTGCCGTGGCGCGCGCGGTCACCGGGGACGGCGTACCGAACGCCGTCGATCACCGGAAATGTCTTGGCCGTCTTGGCCGCATCGCCCTTGTAACCGAGCGGAACGTAGCCCCGCTGCGCCAGCCAGCCCATCCCGTCATGCCCGGGCTCCAGGATCGCCGTCAGATCCTCGGCAGCCACGAACGTGTCCGGCCCGGCGTTGAACCTGCCGGTCGCCACCGCCCCCGACGTCGACATGTGGTGCATCTGCGCCCCGGTCTCCGACGATCCGACGCCGTCGACGACGACGGCGTTCGGCAGCGTCTCGATCAAACGTTGCTTGACGTATGGGGTCAGCAGCGCACCGCCGTTGGCGACGACGGCCAGCGACGAAACGTCGGCGATCCCCTTCTCGATCGCGGCGACCAAGGGGCGCGCCATGGCGTCGCCAACCACAGTGACCACCATGACCTTCTCCCGCTCGATGGTGCGCACCACGTCGTCGGCGTCCAGATGATCGACGACCGTGGGGAAAACGACGGATTGCCCCGTGGTGATCGCGGTCATCACACTCCACTGGGCGGCACCGTGGATCAGCGGGGGCAGGATCATCAGCTTGGTGCCCGGGCCCGACGCGGCGCGCTCGAGGATCTCGTCGATGGAGCTCGATGGCTCGCCGGTCATGAGATTGCGGCCGCCGAACGACGTCATGAAAATGTCGTGCTGGCGCCACAACACGCCCTTTGGCATCCCCGTCGTGCCGCCGGTGTACAAGACGTACAGGTCGTCGGCGGAGTGTTGCACCGGTGGCGGCTCCGGAGACACCGACGCCAGGGCGGCCTCGTAATCGACTGCGCCCTTCAGCAATTCGTTGCCCGAGTCGTCGGCGATCTGGATCAGCACGCGCAGCTGCGGCAGGTCGGGCAGGATCTCGGCGACCCGCGGTGCGAACGCGGCGTGGTAAAGCAGCGCCGTCGCCCCGGCATCCGCCAGCAGGTACTGCAGCTCGCTCTTCACGTAGCGGAAGTTGACGTTGAACGGCGCCACGCGCGCTTCGAAGCTGCCCAGTAGCGCCTCGACGAATTCGTTTCCGTTGTAGGCGTAGAGGCCCAGCAGGTCCTGGCCCACCTCGTGTCCGCCCAGCGCGGAGCGCTCCGTGTGGCAGCCCAGCCCCCGCGAGTGCAAGTACGCCGCCAGCCGGTTGGCGCGATCGATCACCTGCTCGTAGGTGTAGCGCCGGTCCCCCTGAATGATGAGCTCTCGATCGGGGATCGCGGCGGCGACGGCCTTCGCGACGGCAGGAACCGTGAAAGTTGTTGTGCTGTCGGACATCGAACCTCTCACGGCTGGTGGGGTAACAGACGAACCATCAGGCCGTTGGCTTCGCTGAGCAAGGTTCCATCGGCGGCTGTCATAGTAGCGTCAATGAAAACCTTCCTGCCGTCGACGCTGGTGATGCGGCCATGGGCGGTCAGCGGCTGGTCGATGGGGGTGATGCTGCGGAAGTCGACGTGTAGGTAGGCCGTGCGCGTCGGCCGGATGTCGGCGGTCGTCACGACCATGCCGAACAGCCAGTCGTAAAACAGCGGGATCATGCCGCCGTGCACGGCCCGGTTCCCGCCGATGTGTGCGGTGCTGAAGTGACCGGCCATCCGAACGCCGCCGGGACCGGACTCGGTCACCATCCAGGGCGGCATCAGGGGATGGGCCAATCCGGGCAGGCTCAGCACCCGCCCGGCCACCGCCTCGGTCTCCGCAACCTGGTGGCCGTTCAGCAGCGCGCAGGCGTTCTCCAGGTGTGCGGTCGCGGCGGCCCACACCGCCGGGTCGGGCTTGGTGGACACCGTGAGGTCCTGCAGACGGCGCAGCGCCGCGACGAACGGGCCCAGTCCCTTTGGCGCGTCCTCGACGGGTCTGACGTCGGGGAAACCGCCACGAACTTCCGGCGCTGTTTCGGTCATCGCGGTCCTTCGTCCCAGGCCTGCAGCAGCTCGTCGGTGCTGGTGATGGTGGCCAGCAGCGACAGCGTGTTGGCGATCATCGCTGCACCATAGTCCGCGGGTATGCCGGCCACCGCGTCGCGGGGGAGGACCACGCGGTAGGCGGCGTTGACGGCGTCCATGACGAGGTTGGGAATCGCGATGTTCAGCGAAACGCCGACGACGACAATCGTCGACACGCCGAGATTGCGCAGCACCGCGTCCAGGTCGGTGCCCCCCATCGGGCCTACGCCGTGCCACCGGCGCAGCACCAAATCCGAAGGCTCCGGCCCCAATTCGGGCAGCAACTCCGCGCCCGGCGTCCCGGGCGTGATGTCCACCTGATTGCCGGTGCCCATCGCGAAGATCTTCGCGTTGTGGTTGGAGCCGAGCCCGTCGGGCCGCCGCTGCACCAGGCAGTGCACGACGCGCACTCCGGCCGCGCGGGCCGCGGGCAGCAGCCGCGCGATGTTGGGCAGCGCCTCGCGGCGGGCTTCCTCCGCGAGCATCGCCAGTCCGGCGTCGGGGCCCATCACCGCGCCCTGGCACTCCTGGGTGACGATCGCGGTGTTTTCCGGTGCGGCGAGCCCGGCCAGTCGGTCCGTCATGCGGGGGCGCCCACCGGCGCGACGTCATAGAACTGCGTCGCCCATTTCCGCAGCGCCATATAGCCTTTCGCGTCGACCTTCGACAGAGCTGGGTGTTCGACGTACTTCTGGTAGCGCCAGATCTGCAGATCGTCGAACACGGTGGACAGAAACTGCTTCTCGATGACCTCGCGAAGTTTGCCGTCGGGAACGTCCCCGGTGTCCCCGGGCAGTCGCGGCCACCAGATCGAGTAGAACAAGTCCGAGCATTCGTCGTCGACCGGCGTACAAGTGAAGATCAAGCGATGGTTCTGCGCCCCCTCGAAGACGCTGATCGCGCCGCCGAGACCGAAGAGGTGGCTGTGGAACCGCAGCGCGAGGTCATCTGGGTTGTCGCTACGTGCGTCGGGCCAGCCCGCGATGAACTGCCATTCCTGGTCGACGATCTTCCACTCCAGCACCCTGGGCGTCACGGTGGCGTGGTGGACGTATTCGAAATGGGCGCTGTCCGGGGCATTTTCGGCCACGATCTGCGGATGCACCGGTTCGCGCTCCGCGCGCCGGGAGAACTCCGGGTATGCGCGGTAATAAGCCGCGGGGTCCGTCTCGAACTGCGGGAACTTGTGAAAGATGTCCGGCATCTCCCATTGCGGTTGCTCGCCGTCCGGGTGGTGCCAGACGAAGACGCAGTCGTACTGCTCCCGCACGGGAAACACCTTGAGGCGTAGCCCGCGGTTGGGCCGGTCCGGCTGGTAGGGGATGTACCGGTTGGTGCCGTCCGGACCCCAGCGCCAGCCGTGGAAGGGGCACTCGACGCAGTCGCCGACCACCTTGCCGCCATGACCGATGTGCGCGCCCAGGTGTTTGCAATGTGCCTCCAAGACGTGCAGCTCACCCTGCTCATCCCGGTAGGCCACCAAATCCTCACCGAAGTAATGCAGCGGCCGGACCTCGCCGGCAGGGAACTCCGGAGACCAGCCGACCATGAACCAGCCGGTGACTTTCCAGGTGAATGGGACTTTCACGGTCAACGCCTCTCGCGATCGTTGATACTAAATCCATTACAGTATAGATTTCAGCAGTCCGGTCCGCGCGCGGCAAGGAGCGACATGACGACAGCGGCTGACGAGCTGGAAGCCATCCGGCAATTGAAGGCGCGCCCCTGCCGCTTCCGGGATACCGGCGCCGCTGCGACGAAATCGCGGCCGGCGGATACACCGGGATCGAATTGGCTTGGCTAATGAAGGTGAGCGACATGGCGACGGCGGCGAACGGGCTGAGCCTGGCTAAAGATGTGGTTCGCGAATTGGGAATGCTGGCGCCGCGCACCGTGGCCGGCCTGCGCGAGTCGACGGGTTGGGTCCCACTATCGCCACGCGGTGCGCGTCAGTTCGGCGAGGCGATGCTCGACGAATTGGTGCTGAGCGCCTTTTCACTGCTGGGCGGCAGTCCCGCGGAGATGCGGTCATTAGACGTGTGCACCGCGGCCGCCGAGGAGCTCTCGTCGCTGGGCATCGACCGGGCGCACGCCGACCCGAACCCGTTGCGGCCAACCTCGTTACGCAAGCGCAGCATCGCCGGTCTTGCCTACGAGCGGATGGCTTTCGAGCACGACCCGACGTTGCCGACCACGCTGGAGGCCGACGGGCTGGGCGGCCCTGCACGGGCGGTGGTGCGCCTGTGTCGGCACCACGACGGACCTCGTCCATGGCTGGTCTGGGTGCACGGGGCCGGCCAGGGTGGCGACGAAGACCTGCTGTTGGCACGGATTGGGCGCATCCACCACAAGCTGGGCTTCAATGTCGCGCTGCCGGTGCAGCCCGGTCACGGCTGCCGGCGGCGCCAATGGCCGGCCTATCCCGACATGGACCCGCTGGGCAATGTGGCGGGGATGATGCGTGTGGTGTCCGAGGTGCGCGCGGTCGTGCGGTGGGTGCAGCCACAAGCCACCGCTGTTGTGGTGGCGGGGATTTCGATGGGCACTCCGGTCGCCGCACTCGTCTCCCACCTGGAGAAGCAGATCGATGCCGTCGCCCTGTACACGCCGATTCTGGGGCTCAACGCGATGATCGCGCGGCACCTGCAGCGGTGGGGCGCATCGCGGGCAGGATTCCGCGAGTTGCTGCAATCCCCCGTGGTGACCCAGCTGACGTCGGTGATCGATCCGCTGGCGGTCACTCCATCCCCGCCGCCGGATCGCCGCCTGATCGTCGGGGCATGGCACGACCGGATGGCGATGCGCGAGCCCGTTGATGCGTTGCACGAACGCTGGGGCGGCCAGCTGTACTGGTACGACGGTAGCCACGTCGGACACGTCTTCTCCCGGCGCGTGCAGCGGATCACCGACCGTTTCCTGCGCGACGTGGCCGCGCGAAAAGCCGCGGTGCCGGGTTGATGGCGCCCACGTGGACCGCGCGGACGGTGGTCGAACTCTACAACCTCGTGGTGTGGAACGAACGCAACATCGATCTGGCCGAGGAGTTGTTGGGCGACACCGTCATTCGGCACGAGGTGGGTTCCTCGCGTACCCTGACCCACGCCGAAGCGGTGCAGCGCGTGGTGGACATGTGGCAGCTGGCCGATTCGCTGCGCTTCGACCTCAACGTCGTCATCGAGGGCGAGGACGGCGAGCACGTCGCCATCGTCTACGACTCGACGATCACCACCAAGGACGGCACCGAGACCAACATCGCCAGCATCGAGGTGTTCCGCGTCGTCGAAGGCAAGATAACCGAGGTTTGGAACTGCGGCTACCAGCAAGGGGTGTGGAATTGAGCGACCATGCGCTTGATGAGTTGGGCTTCTACCTGCTAGCCGGGGCCGGTGGTGAGGGCCCTGCGACGTTGATGGACGAGGCGCGTCGCGGCGAGGAACTCGGCTTCGGCACCGCCTTCATCTCCGAGCGGTGGAACGTCAAAGAGGCTTCATCTCTGGTCGGGGCGGCGTGCGCGGTGACCAATCGGATGCAAATCGCCACCGCGGCAACCAATCACAACACCCGCCATCCCCTGATCACCGGATCCTGGGCGACCACGATGCATCGCCTGTCCGGCGGCCGGTTCACCCTGGGCATTGGCCGCGGCATCGCCGCGATCTACGGGGCCTTCGGAATCCCGGCGGTGACGACGGCGCAGATGGAGGACTGGGCTCAGGTCATGCGCCGGCTGTGGCACGGCGAGCTGATCTTCAATCACGACGGCCCGATGGGCAAGTACCCCATCTTGTTCCTCGATCCCGACTTCAACGAGGACATCCGGCTGGCGCTGGTGGCCTTTGGGCCCAACACGCTCGCGCTCGGCGGACGCGTGTTCGACGACGTCATACTGCACACCTATTTCACGCCGGAGACCTTGCAGCGCAGCGTCAAAACCGTGAAGTCGGCTGCGGAGAAGGCGGGCCGCGACCCGGACAGCGTGCGGGTGTGGTCGTGCTTCGCCACCGTCGGTGACCACCTGCCCGAAGAACTCCGGCTCAGGAAGACCGTCGCGCGTCTGGCCACCTACCTGCAGGGCTACGGCGATCTGCTTGTCGCAACCAACAATTGGGATCCCGCTGTGCTGCAACGCTTCCGCGAAGATCCGGTGGTCACCTCGATCGCGGGTGGGATCGATCACAAGGGCACGGCCGAGCAAATCGAGCACATCGCGACGCTGATTCCCGATGAATGGCTGGAGCCATCGGCCACCGGGTCGGCGCAGCAGTGCGTGGACCGCATCCGCAAGGAATTCGACTACGGGGCCGACGCGGTCATCATGCACGGTGCCACACCCGACGAGCTCGAGCCGATCGTCGCGGCCTACCGCGCTGCGAACTAGCCAGACGCGCGGAAAGTCACGGCATGATGACGGTCCGGGTCACCGGCTCGGCGGCGGCTTGCCGGCCGGACAGGCCACGCTTCAGCGAGGCGAGTAGGGCGTCCCGTGTCTCGCGTGGATCGATGAGTTCGTCGAACCCCATGTGCTCGGCAGACCGGTAGGACGCCTGCAACTCGGCCTCGCGTAACTTCGCGGTGACGTCCTCGCCGGCGTGTGTGGCCCGGCCCAGCGCGGCCGCGCTCATGGCGCCCATCGTCGCCCCGGGATAGGCGAAAGTCGCGGACTGGCTGTCGAACCCCAGCAGGGACATGACCATGGAGCCGAACCCGTATGCCTTGCGCAGCGTCACGTGCAGCTTCACCGTGGTCGCGGCCGTCTGCGCGGCGAACATCCGCGCCCCGGCGCGCAACACACCGCTGCGCTCGGAGCGGCTGCCGGGCAGCATGCCGGGATTGTCGGCGAGGAAGACGAGAGGCAGGTGGAACGAGTCGGCCACCAAGATGAAGTGCGCCGCCTTGTCCGCGGCCGCGGCGTCGATGGAGCCGGCGAGCACCTGAGGTTGGTTGGCCACCACCGCGACCGGGTGGCCACCGAGATGGGCCAGCGCGCAGATGATCGCCTTGCCGTACTGCGGCTGGACTTCGAACCAGTCGGGCCGGTCGAAGATCACGTCGAGCACCGCGCGCATGTCGTAGACGCGGCGGTTGTCGCGGGACACGATGTCGAGCAGCTCGGGCGTCGCCCGCGGCTCGCTGTCCTCGTCCTGCGGCAACGATGCCGGGTACGACCATGCGCTCGGCGGAAAGTAGGACAGGTAGCGCCGGACGTCGTCGAGGACGGCTTCGTCGTCCTCGGCGACGTTGTGGATCACGCCGCTGGGCAAAGCGACGTCGGGCCCACCCAGGTCCTCCTTCGAAATGTCTTCTCCGGTCGACTCTTTGACGACGGGTGGTCCGGCGGTGAAGATCGCGCCCTGCCTGCTCATGATCCGGAAGTCGCAGACCGGAGCCACCAGCGCGCCGTGTCCTGCCGACGGCCCGAGTACGGCACCGACGGTCGGGACGCGACCCGAGCACTGCGCCTGGGCCAGTAGATCGGTGGGGGTGCGGCCGTAGTGTCCGCCCCCGGGGCGAAAGCCGGCGCCTTCGAGCAGCATCACCAGCGGGATCTTGTCGCGCAGCGCCAGTTCGGCGATGCGGTACCGCTTGGAGTTGCCGCCGGGCCCGATGCTGCCCGCCATGGTGGTGAAGTCCTCGGCGCCCAGCATCACCGGTGAGCCGTTGATCTCACCGGAGCCGACGATCAGGCCGTCGGCCGCGATCTCGCCACCGACCAGCGTGCCGAGCTCGCGAAATGTGTGCGGGTCGAGGAGGTACTCGATCCGCGCGCGGGCGTCGAGCTTGCCTTTGTTGTGGTGCTTGTCGAGTCGCTCCGGTCCGCCCATTGCCCGCGCGCGCTGACGGCGACGCTCGAGGTCCTCGAGCGTTTCTCCCCAATCCTGGGCTTTCGGCATGTCTATGTCCTACCTCATGGAAGATTCTTCGCGCGACCAGTTCGATGGTGGCGACCCGCTGCGCCCGGCTACGCCGCGCTTGCGCTCACCACAGATTTGTAGGGTCACATACTGGATTGCTTACTGTAAAGTTACCCGCAGGCCCGACGCCGCGCGCCTCAAGGTCGACGGGGCGTCCCAAATCGAGGAGTCTCGGCAGTGAGCGCACCGACGATGGACGAGGCCGCGAAGCTGTTGGCGGACCCGTTGGCGTACACCGACGAGCGCCGGCTGCATGCGGCGCTGACGCACCTGCGGGCCAACGCCCCGGTGTCCTGGGTGGACGTTGCGAACTACCGGCCGTTCTGGGCGATCACCAAACACGCCGACATCATGGACATCGAACGCGAAAACATGCTCTTCACCAACTGGCCGCGGCCCGTGCTGACCACCGCGGCGGGCGATGAGATGCAGGCCGCCGCCGGGGTGCGCACGCTGATCCACCTGGACGACCCCCAACACCGGGTGGTGCGCGCGATCGGCTCCGACTGGTTTCGCCCAAAGGCGATGCGGGCGTTGAAGGTTCGTGTCGAGGAACTGGCCAAGATCTACGTTGACAAGATGATGGCGGCGGGCCCCGAATGCGATTTCGTTCAGGAAGTCGCCGTCAATTACCCGCTCTACGTGATCATGTCGCTGCTCGGGCTGCCCGAAGCCGATTTTCCGCGCATGCTCAAGCTGACCCAGGAATTGTTCGGCAGCGACGACTCAGAATTCACACGCGGCACCACAAACGAAGACCAGCTGCCGGCGTTGTTGGACATGTTCGCTTACTTCAACGGTGTGACGGCGTCTCGCCGCGCGAATCCGACCGAGGACCTCGCGTCGGCGATCGCGAACGCCCGCGTCGACGGCGAACCCCTCTCCGACATCGACACCGTGTCCTACTACCTCATCGTGGCCACCGCCGGCCACGACACCACCAGCGCGACCATCTCCGGCGGGTTGCAGGCGCTGATCGAAAATCCGGAACAGCTCCATCGCCTGCGCGACAACCTGGACCTGATGCCGCTGGCCACCGAGGAGATGATCCGCTGGGTAACCCCGGTCAAGGAATTCATGCGGACCGCCGCCAAGGACACCACCGTGCGTGGAGTGCCCATCGCCGCGGGGGATTCGGTGCTGTTGTCCTACGTTTCGGCCAACCGCGACGAGGACGTCTTCGCCGATCCGTTCCGCTTCGACGTCGGGCGCGAGCCCAACAAGCACGTGGCCTTCGGCTACGGTGTGCACTTCTGCATGGGTGCCGCGCTGGCCCGCATGGAGGTCAGCAGCTTCTTTGCCGAGCTGCTGCCACGGCTCAAATCGATTGACTTGAACGGTGACCCGGAACTGGTCGCCACTACCTTCGTCGGCGGACTCAAACACCTGCCGGTTCGCTACTCGCTCGCTTGAGGTGCGGCCGCGGCGGCTGTCGCTACACTCCCCGTGGAGGTCGAGGCAATGGCGCGCAGGACGATTGTCATCACCGGTGCCAGCGACGGCATCGGCGCCGCGGCGGCCCGCCGGCTCAGCCACGGCGGCCACGATGTGGTGTTGGTGGGACGCTCGGAGAGCAAGACCGCGGCCGTGGCCGCGGAGCTGGACGCCGACTACTTCGTTGCCGACTTCGCCGACCTGTCTCAGGTGCGGGCCCTCGCGGACAAGATCCGGTCGCAGTATCCGCGCATCGACGTGCTGGGCAACAACGCCGGGGGAGTGTTCTCCAAGCCGCAGCGGACGGCCGACGGCCATGAGATCACCCTTCAAGTCAACTACCTGGCGCCGTTCTTGCTGACCACCCAGTTGCTGGATGTCTTGGTCGGTTCGCGAGCCACCATCGTCAATACGTCCAGTTCGTCCCAGCGACTGTTGCGCAAAGTCAAACTCGCCGATTTCGACGCAACGGACCGGCGCCGGCCGAGCACCGCCTATGCGTTGGCGAAGCTGGCAAACATCCTGTTCACCAAGGAATTACATCGGCGCTTTTTCGCCGACGGTCTTTCGGTGGCGGTGGTCCACCCGGGTTTAGTCAATACCAACATCGGTCAATCATCTGGGTCACGGTTTCTGACCACCATGCAACGGACGCCGGTCAGCAAAATGATCAAGTCCGCGGATCACGGCGCCGACCAGCTGGTCTGGCTGGCGACGAGCGTGCCCGGAGTCGACTGGGTGCCCGGCGAGTACTACGTGAAAGGCAAAGTCGCCAAAGCGAATCGGGCGGCCGACGATCCCGTCCTCGCGCACCGGTTGTGGGATCACACCATGGCCAAGGTCGTTTAGGGGCCGCGGACGTCGGAGGCTCGGTACTGGAGAGGAAGTTCATGCTAGGGATCCATCACGCCGCAATCTGCACCGCTGACGTCGACCGTTCGATGAAGTTCTGGCGTGACGGCCTGGGATTCACCAAGTTGTTCGGCCACACCTTCACCGGAGACTGGCCGGAACTGTTCGGCGCGCAGACCGATCGGCTGCAGTCGGTATTCCTCGGTGATCCACAGACGCCAGATGCCGGGATCGTCGAGTTGGTTGTCTTCGAGGGTGCCGACGAAGCGCCGCCCGTACCGGCGGGTCCCCGGCACGGATTCTTCCTGCTCTCCCTGCAGCGTGACGTGGACGAAACCCTGGCCGCGCTAGCCGAATTGGGCTTCACCGACGGTGTTCGCCGGATCACCGCTGCGGCCCCGGCGGGCAAGACCGTGCCGATGGCCGTCATCACCGCACCCGAGGGCGTGGTGGTCGAGTTGATCGGGCCCGCGCAATGAGCGCCGCGAGCGCAGTGGTGACCGGCGGCGCCTCCGGCATCGGGCGGGAGGTCGGCCGACGGCTACGCGACGTGGGCCACGACGTCGTGGTGTGGGATCTGTCCGGTGGTGACATCGCCTGCGACGTCAGCGATCCCGATGCGGTGTCGGCGGCGATGGAACGAACGGTGCGTGAGCACGGTACGCCCACCCGGATGGTCACCTGCGCCGCGATCGGTGCGTCGGGTTTGTTGCTGGACCAGCCGCTCGACGAGTGGCAACGGGTGTTATCGACGAACCTGACCGGCACCTGGCTCTGCATTCGCGCTGGGGCGCAAGCCATGATCGACGCCGGAGTCGGCGGCTCGATCGTGGCGGTCTCCAGCATCAGCGCCACCGTCGCCGACCGGGACATGGGCGCGTATTGCGTCTCGAAGGCGGGGGTCAACATGCTGGTGAAGGTCGCCGCCGAGGAATGGGGCGGCCACGGCATCCGGGTCAACGCAGTAGGTCCCGGTGTCACTCGCACACCGATGCTGCCGAATCCGGAGGCGTTGCCCGGCTGGGTGGAAGGGCTTTCCGAGCGGACCGCATTGGGCGGGCTGGGCGAGGCTTCCGAGGTGGCCGCCGCTATCGTCGGCGTCCTCGAATTGCCATGGGTGACCGGACAAATCGTGCATGCCGACGGCGGCTTGGCGCTGCACAGCCCGATCGACGCGTACGGCCAGCTGCAGCGGGTGCGCAGCCGCAGCAAATAAGCTCAGGCGATCCCGAAATCGATAATCCCGCGGACGATCCTGCCGCTGAGCAGATCGTCGTAGGCGTCGTTGACCTCATCGAGGCGATAGCGCTTGGTGATCATCTCGTCGAGCTGAAGCTGGCCGGTCTCATACAGCCGTGCCAGCCGGGAGATGTCAGCCTTCGGATTGCACGAGCCGAAGATGGTGCCCGCCAACGTCTTGTTCATCAAGATGAAGTCCTGCAGGTCGATCTTGACCGACCGGGTCAACTGCGACGTCATGCCGGTGAGCACGCAGGTGCCGCCCTTGCGGGTGAGCTTCACCGCGTCGCGGACGTCCTCGGCGGTGATCAGCGACGGCGATACCACCACCGCGTCGGCCATCACCCCGTAGGTCAGGCCGCGCACCAGATCCAGCGCCTCGTCGATCGTGGCCGCGGTGTGCGTCGCGCCGAACCGCAGCGCCGACTTCTGTTTGAACTCCACCGGGTCGAGCGCCACGATCTGCGCCGCGCCGTTGATCCGGGCACCCTGAATCGCGCCCGTGCCGATCCCGCCGACGCCGATCACCACGACGGTATCGCCGGCGCGCATGTTCGACCGGTTGGCGACCGAACCGTAACCGGTCGGGATGGCACAGGACAGCAGCGCGCTCGACGTCAGTGGCAGGTGCTGCTCGATCTTCACCAGTGAATTGGCCGATACCACAGTGTGTTCGGCAAAGGCGCCGATTTTGGCGATGTGACCCAGCTTGCGGCCATCGGCGGTGTGGTGACGGAACGTGCCGTCCGTCGGCATTCCCGGGATCATGGTGCCCATGCCGACGTCGCACAGGTACTCGATTCCACTGGCGCACCAACGACATTGGCCGCACACGGCGACGAATGACATCACCACGTGGTCTCCAGGGGCGAAGTCGGTGACACCGGGCCCGATCTCCCGCACGATGCCGGAGCCCTCGTGCCCGCCGATCATCGGGAACATGGTCGGCAAACCCATCGACCGCATCACCTCGTTGGGCGCTGACATGTCGCCTTTGAGGATGTGGTCGTCGGAGTGGCACAGGCCGGCCGCTGCCAGCTGAACCAGGACCTCGCCGGTCTTGGGGGGATCGAGCTCGAATTCCTCGACAGACCACGGTCCGCCGACGTCGTGCAGAATCGCTGCGCGGCTCCTCATGCGGCGGGGGTGAACGTGACGGGAAGCTTGTTCGGCGACCGGAAGGTGAGCCCGACGATCTTGGATTCCACTCCGGTTCCGTCATCGGGCACGAATGCCAGATTGTCGACGCGGTCGAACAGGCTGTTCAAGATGACCCGCGTTTCAAGCCGGGCCAGGTGCATGCCGAGGCACATGTGGATACCGCCGGCGAACGCGATGTGGGATTGGCGGGGCCGGCAGATGTCGAACGTGTTGGGATCGGTCCACCGGCTCTCGTCGCGATTGGCCGATCCCATGCACATGTCGATCTGGGCCTCGGCCGGAATGGTTTTGCCGCCGATTTCGACCTCCTCGGTGGTGGTCCGCATGACGGTGGTCAGCGGCGTTTCGAACCGTAGACCCTCCTCGATCGCCATTGGGATCAATGACCGGTCCTTGGTGACCATCGCCAATTGTTCGGGGTGGGTCAGCAGCAGGTACAGCAGATTGCCCGACGAACGATAGGTGGTCTCCAGGCCGGCCGGCAGCAGCAATCGCAGGAAGGCGATGATGGCCTCGTCGGTGAGCTTCTCGCCGTCGATCTCGGCGGCAACCAGGTCGCCGATGATGTCGTCGGTGAGCTTGCGCCGTCGTTGCTCGACTTGTTTGAGGAAGTAGTCGTAGAGCTCGGTGGCGGCGGTCAATCCGGCCATGATGTCGGTCGGGATCGAGATCAGGTCGAGGGACAACCGCCGGAAGAAATCCAGATCCTCGGCCGGCAGGCCGAGCAGCGTCGAGATGATTCGCGTGGGAAATTCGAAAGTCAGCGCCTTCACCAGATCGGCATGCCCGTCGTGCTTGATTTCGTCGACCAGCTGATCGCAGACCGGCCCGATGACCGACGGTTCCCAGCGCTCCAGCGCGGTCGCCCGGAATGCCTTGGCCACCAGATTGCGGTGGTCGTGGTGTTCCCTGCCGCCCATCGCCAGGATGGTGTGTCCCATCACCAATCCGATCGTCTTGTCGTAGGCGGCGGAGGTGAAGATCCGGTCGTCGCGGAAGGCTTGGGATACACCGTCGTAATCGAACAGGACCCACTCGTCGCTGGGCCGCAGCTCTTCCGGCAACTGCGTGTTGTCGTTCAGCGAGCCGTGCCACACCGGGTCGGTGTGCCGCATGTGTTCGAAGAACGGGTAGGGACTGGTTTCGCCGGTGAAATCGAGTGAGGGTACGACGGGCTGACCATTCGGGCCAGTGCTGAGCGTCATCAGCGCTCCTCCTGAGACAACCGATAAGGCCGTTCACGCGGACCGGATTGCGAGTGGCCGCGAATTCCACGGCGGGGGTAACCGAGCTGAAAATAGCTATCATAGTATAGATAGCAACGAAGCCCAACGACCTGGATCCGCCGGGGCGGATTGCACCCGATCGCGGGGTCTCGAAGACTGGGCGGATAGGGCCTCATTTCACCGCGACGCCGGCTCGCCGGGCTTGATTCGCGGCGCCGAGCACCTGATGTGTCAGTGCCTGAAAGCGCAGGTCTACGTTGAAGGAGGTTTCCGTTGGGGCCCACCTTCGAAGACCACCGATGAGCCCGCACGACGAGCCCGGAAAATGAGTTGATATGACACAGACGAATTTGGCGCGGCCGCACGGCCTCAACCGCATCGATCCGGTGCTCCGCGACGCGGCCGTCGAGCTGGGCGCCTTCGAATTCCGTGCCGAGACACTGCCCGCCGAGCGGGAACACGCCAACCTGCTCGCCGCGCGGCGCGCCGCGGCCGCCGATACCACTGGTGTCTCGGTCTATTCGCGATCGATCGCCGGTCCCGACGGTCAGCAGCTCGGCCTGCGTTTGTATCGCGGCCGCAGCGAATCCTGCGCGCCGGTGGTGCTATACGCCCATGGCGGCGGGTTCGTCACCGGAAACTTGGAAACCGACCATGCGCACTGCGTGGAGCTGGCCCGTGACGGCAATTGCCTGGTGGTTTCGGTGGACTACCGCCTGGCCCCCGAAAATCCATGCCCGGCGGCACTCGACGACGTCGAGGCGGCCCTCCGTTACGCCATCGAAAACAGCGCGGAGCTGGACGCCGACGCCGGCCGCATCGCCGTAATGGGCCGCGACGCCGGTGCTGCACTGGTCGCGGGTCTGACCCAGCGCATGTTCGATCAGGAAGGTCCAGCGATCCTGATGCAGATCCTGCACCAGCCGATGCTCGACTCCGACGCCACGCCCTCGCGCCGCGAATTCCAGCGCACCCCGGGCCTCAACGGCCCGGCCGTGAGTCGGGCGTGGAACCACTATCTGGGCCACGCCAGCGCCAACGGTCAGCACGTCCCCGCGCACCGCGCCAACCTCGAAGGCCTGCCGCCCACGTTCGTCAGCTGCTCCGAGATCGACCCGTGCCGCGACGAGGCCATCGACTATGCCAACCGGTTGTTGCACGCGTACGTCCACACCGAACTGCACGTGATCGCCGCGACCTTCAACGGCTTCGACTCGATGGTCCCCGATTGGGTTGTTTCCCAGGAGAATCGGGCGCTGCACGCGCAGGCGGTGCGCCGCGTGTTCGCCATGTAGCGCAACCGTCTCGAAATACGTGCTGGTCTACGCCGTTACCGATCGAACTCCGGTATCTCTTACCGTATTGCGCGTTGCTAACATCAGGATCGCCAGCCAACCGAGGACCGATCGGGCGGATGATCAAACACACAAGCCGTTTCCGTTGCAGCCGCAGCGTTCGAATGTCACGAAGGACCCCCTCGGCACCATGACCACCCTCGACTCTCCCGAAAAGATCCTCTTCACCTCGACCACCCAAGCGTTCCTGGAAAAGGAAGCGCCGCTGCGCCGGGTTCGGGAGCTGCACGCCGCGGGTACGTCGTTCGACCCCGCGTGGTGGCGGCGCGCCGCGGAACTCGGCTGGACGGGCCTCCTCGTGCCGGAGGAGCTGGGCGGCGGAAGCGTCTCGGAGAACGGCTTCGCCGATCTGGCCATGGTCGCCGAGCAACTCGGCAAGACGGTGGCCCCTGGACCGCTGTATCCCGTGAGCACCGTGCTGGCCGGACTTGTCGAGTGCACAAACCCCGGCGAGCACGCCGACACCATCGAGGCGCTGATGTCAGGTGACTCCGTGGCGTCGTGGGCGGTCTGCGAGCCGGGCGAGGGCTGGGCGCCGCTGAATCCCTCGGTCACGGCAACCGAAACCGACTCCGGTTACCGCATCGACGGCGTCAAGGACCGCGTCGAGGCGGGAGCCCAGAGCGCGGCGCTGCTGGTGGTGGCGCGCTGCGGCGCCGATCCCGCCGAGATTCGTCAGTTTCTCGTTCCGACGGACGCGGCGGGGGTCCTTGTTGAGCCCCAGCAGTCGGTGGATCTGGTCAAGCAATACGCCCGGGTGCACTTCGACGGCGTCGTGGTGCCGCGGTCGGCGGCCGTCGGCACCGCCGAGGAGACGGCTGCGCTCGTCGAACGACAAAGCCAGATCGCCCAGGTCCTGCAGTGCGCGGAGGTGGTCGGTGCCCTGCAGACGGTGTTCGACCTCACCGTGCAGTGGGCGCTGGACCGACACACGTTTGGCCGTCCGCTGGCGTCGTACCAGGCCCTCAAGCACAGATTCGCCGACATGAAGCTCTGGCTGGAGGCCTGTCGCGCCACCACCTCCGCGGCGGTCGCCGACGTCGCCGCCCGCGCGCCGGAGGCGAATGTGTCAGCCAGCATCGCCAAGTCCTACGTGGGCGAGATGGCGGGTCAGATCGTGCAGGCGTGTGTGCAGATGCACGGCGGCATCGGCGTCACCTGGGAACACGACCTGCACCTGTACCTACGCCGGATCACGTTGTACCGCGGCATGTTCGGGACGCCGGAGGAACACAATCTGCGCGTCTACGAGTTCGAAAAGGCGGGTCGTTCGGGGAAATGATCAGCATCCGATGACGCCGACCGAATCCGTTGCACAGTTCGCCGCCCGAGCCAGGGCATGGCTGGCGGACAACATGCCCGCCGTCGACAGTGAGGCCCCACCCGCCGCACCGCGCGACGAGGAACGGTCGTGGCTCAGGGCCAGGGAACTGCAAAAGCGCTTGTACGACGGCGGATTCGCCGGCATCTGCTTTCCCCGTGAGTACGGCGGCCTCGGTCTGGACTACGAATACCAGAAGGCATTCGACGCCGAATCCCTCGGCTATGAGATGCCGCTGATTCTCAACACCCCGACATTCACGATCTGCTGTGCCACGCTGCTCGACACCGGCAGCGAAGAGCAGAAGAAGCAGCACATCGCCGCGGCGTTGCGCGGCGAGGAAGTGCTGGTGCAGTTGCTGAGTGAGCCCAGCGGCGGATCCGACCTGGCGGGTGTCCTCACCCGTGCCGAGCGGCGCGGTGACCGTTGGGTCATCAACGGCGCCAAGACCTGGAGCACGAGTGCGTTCGCCGCCGATTACGGCCTGTGTCTGGCCCGCACCGACTGGGACGTGCCCAAGCACGAGGGCCTGACGATGTTCCTGGTGCCCATCGCCCACCCGGGAATTACATTGCGGCACATCACGATGCTGAGCGGTTCGAAAGAATTCTGCGAGGAGTTCCTCGACGGTGTCGACGTCGGAGATGACGCCGTCGTCGGGGAGGTCAACGGCGGCTGGGCGGTGGCGTCCCGGCAGCTCTACCACGAACGCCGGGCGGTGGGTCAGGGGTCCGAGTTCGCCAGTGGCAGCGGCAGCGAGGGCGGCAATGCGATTCCGGTCGACTATGTGGCGCTCGCGGAGAAGACCGGGCAAGCCGACAACGAACGCGTGCGTGAGATGGCCGGTCGCGCCCTGGTGCACCGCGCGGTGGCAGAGCAACTGATCGGGCACGTCTATCGCTGTGTCAGAGACGGCGTATTGCCGCCCGCCGCCGGAACGCTCATCAGGCTGTTCCACTCCGAGACCACGACCACCGACGTCGACACGGCGCTGGCGATCGCGGGGAGTTCCGGCGTGGTGGGGGAGCAGGGCGCCGGACTCCAAACGGGTCTGCGGTATCTGTCCCGACAGACCGTCGCCATCGGCGGTGGCACAACGGAGATGGCCCGCAACGTCATCGGCGAGCGGGTGCTGGGCTTCCCCCGCGAATACGCCGCCGACCGCGGGGTGCCGTTCAACCAGGTACGGCACGGCGAGCGAGCCGATCGGGCCTAACCCTCGGCGACGAGATTCTCGGCGAGGCCGCCGACGACCGGGAGCTGCACGAGCGACAAGACGTGATGCGCCGGGCTTCCCGGCGGGGCCACCAGCACGTACTCGCTGCCCTGTCGGCGCGCTCGCTCGCGGGCGGCCGCCAGCGCGCTGACACCCGCCGATCCGAGATGGGTCACGGCGGTGAGGTCGACCGTCAATGGTGCGATGCCGGAACGGCTTTCGACAGCGATCTGACGGTCCAGGGTGGACGCGGTGGTGGAGTCGACGTCGCCGGTGACCACGATGCGCCCCGGTTCGCTGACCTCGGAGGCGAATTCCGCGCTGGCCGACCGCCGACCGGTCGCCCGGGCGACCGATGAATCCGTGACGAAGTTCGCCGGCCGGGAAAGTCGGTGCGTCACGGTGGCGGTCGTGCCGCCGGCTCCACGACTGATGTGCGCTTCCGACACCAGGGCCTCGGCCATGGCGAGGCCGCGGCCGCGGCCCGTCTCGCCCTCGCGGTGGTCCTTCCACCGGCCATGGTCGGTCACCGACGCGTGCAGGTTGCCATCCCCGGACAGCGTTGCCTCGACGACGACGCCGTCGGGAACCTCTGTGCCATAACCGTGCTCGACCGCGTTCTCGACGAACTCCGAGATCGCGTGCACCACATCGGAGATGTCGTCGGTGTCGGCGCCGATCTCCGACAGCCACTGCCTAAGGCGGGACCGCACCGTACGCGCGGCCTGGATGGTCGCATCCACTGTCAGGTGCAGCGGTGCGGGCGGTGTGCGGCGTTGCGCCGCGAGAAGTGTCACATCGTCGCTGTAGCCCGTCGAACGCAGCAGCAATTCCAGTGTCTCCGAGCAGATTCGGTCGATCGGCCGGACCGATGACTCGATGACGAAGCCGCGCTGCCCGCCGACGATATCCGCGGTCAGCTCGGCGAATTCGGCGGTGCTGGCGCCCACCGGCCGACCGGGCCTTTCGATCAGGCCGTCGGTGTACAGCAGAATCGAGTCGCCCACGTCAAGGAATTCGGTGCGGACCGGGAAGCCGGTGCCGCTGCCGAGCGGACCCGCGCCGGAAGGCTCGAGATAACGGGCGGTTGCGTCCGCCGTCACCAACAACGGCGGTGGGTGCCCGGCGGTGCAGTAGCGGAATTCGCCGGTGCCGAAGTCGAGTGAGCCGACGCAGATCGTGGCGGTGTTCGAGCCGGGGACGTGCTTGCGGAATCGGTCGACCGCCTCGAGTGCCTCGGCGATCGGATATCCGGCCAACACCTGCATCCGCAGCGCGGTCCGCAGCTGCGACATCGCCGCCGCCGCTTCGACGCCGTGGCCGACGACGTCCCCGACGGCGAGCACCAGCCGGTCGCCGAGCGGTGTCGCGTCGAACCAGTCGCCGCCGGCCGCGGTGTCCTGCGCTGCGACGAGATACTGCGCGGTCACGTCGGCGCCGGGGACGATGGGCACCGAGGATGCCAGCAGCGCCTGCCGCATGATGGTGGCGGAGTCACGGACGTTGCGATACCGCTCGGACATCTCCTCGAGGCGTGCGTCGGCGGCCATCCGGGTCTGCACCCGGCTCGTGACGTCGACGAAGGCCAGCTGTACGCCCTCTATCGAGCCGTCCGCCGCGCACCGTGGCGTGACGATGAAGTCGAAGAAGTGCTCCTGCGCGCTGCCCGCGCCTTCGAAGTCGGCCTGAACCCGCCACTCGGTGCCGGATTGCGGCTCGCCCGTTTGATACACCCGATCGAACATTTGAAAAATCTGCTGGCTCTCCAGCTCTGGATAGACCTCGCGTGCGAGTAGCCCGATTGGGTCGATTGGCGGGCCGAGTGCGCGGTACGCCGCATTGACCGCGACAAACCGGTGGTCGGGCCCTTCGAGTCCGACCAACAGCGCGGGAACATTCTCGAAGACGCGGCGTACGTCGTCTGCCGCACCGACGGTTCTGTCCCAGTCGTTTTCGGCCACCATCCGGCCGTTCCTCCTAGCGGCCTCCGGGCAGCCCGCGAAGACGGGCCGAGTCGGAACCGGTTCAAAAGGGCGGACCTATTTGCACACGTAGTTGTTCACATTAGCAACCGTTGTCGCACGCGTGCTGCCTCGGTTTGATGCCGGTCTAGGTGGGTGCGGGTGGTCGTGGTCGATCTCGTGGCGCGGCGCAGCCTGATCCGGTTTGCCCTTCGCGGATTCATCACAGCCGCAACGCCTTCCGGCTCGCGCGGCGGCGCCGATCAGGCTGAGATCGTCTTTTTGGCCGGCGCGGAAACCTTCATGAGTTTCATCAGGTTGCCGCCCATGATCTTGGCGATGTCGGATTCGGAGAAGTCGGTGAGTTCGTCGACGAAGGAGATGGGGTCTTTCAGGCCTTCGGGGTGTGGCCAGTCGGACCCGAACATCACCCGGTCGGTGCCGACCATGTTGACGATTTCGGTGAACCGGTCCTCCCAGAACGGGGTGATGTACACGCACCGCTTGAACGCCTCGATCGGGTCCTCGCTGAACGACTGCGGCATCTTCTTGTAGACGCCCTTGAGGCCCTTGAAGAGATCCGGCACCCAGTCGGCGCCGTTTTCGATCGACAGGATCCGCAGTTCCGGGTTGCGCGACAGCGCGCCGTGGCACACCAGCGCACCCATGGCGTCGAGGATCGGCCGGTGGCCCATTGCGAAGCTGCGGAACGGGGTCGGCTTGAACGGCAGGAACTCGTCACCGGGTTCCCACACGTTGGCGAATTCGGAATAGCCGCTGTCCGAAGCGTGCATCGACACCGGGATCTCGGCCTTGATGCAGGCCTGCCAGAACGGGTCGAACTCCTCGAGCCCGAACGATCGGCTGCCGCGGAAGCCGGGCACCGGCGCCGGGCGAACCAGGACGGTGCGCGCGCCGCGCTCGAGGCACCACTGCAGTTCTTCCAGGGCGCGGTCGACGATCGGCAGCGTGATCACCGGGGTGGCGAAGATCCGGTCCTTGTAGTTGAACGTCCACTGCTCGTGCATCCACTCGTTGAGCGCGTGGATGACGTCGTGGGTCATCTCCGGGTCGTCCTTCATGCGTTCCTCGACCAGGCTGGCCAGGGTCGGGAACATCAGCGCATAGTCGATGCCGAGTTCGTCCATCACTTCGAGGCGCGCGCCCGGCTCACGGAAGGCGGGGATGGCCTTCATCGGCTCGCCGAGGATCTCGCGGTAGCTCTTGCCTTGCGCGCCGTTGCGGAAGTAGTCCTCCTGGGCGCCCGGCTTGGCCACCTTCTCGAAGGTGGGGTTGGGGATGTACTCGCTAATGTGGCCGCGCACAACGATTTTGGTGCGGCCGCGAACCTGCACGTAGTCGATGACGTTCTTGCGCTTGTCCGGAAGGTATTTGGTCAGCGCTTCCTGTGGCTCGTACATGTGGTTGTCGGCGTCGAAGACGGGGAAGGAAAGTTCGCGCGAGGGCATGGCGATCTCCTTGGGAAAAGTCTGGATTCTCTGTCGCTGGTAATGACGTTACCACTTCTGCGCAATTAGCTGTACCGGATTCGCGGACCCCCGGGCCGGCTCAGGCGTCCGGCCAGCTAGGAAGCTTCGGTGTGGCGCCCTCGATGACGGCGAAGTTGACGGTCGCCGTCGCCAGCAGCTCGTCGTCGCCGTCGCCGTAGATGTCGATTTGCATGACCATTGCCCGCCGGCCCGAACGCAACATCCGGGGCACAGCGAACGCCGCGCCCTGCCGTACCGGCCGCAGATAGCGGATGAACAGATCCGCGGTGGTCATAGTGGTGCCCGGCTTCAGATAGTCCAGCCCGAATTGTCCGCCCGCCACATCCACGAGCGTGGCGATCAGACCGCCCTGCAGCGCGCCGGACGTGTTGACGACCGCGGGACTCACCGGCATGGTCATGGCGAATTCGCCGTTGCGGGTGCTGGGGCGCATGCCGATTTGGCTGAACAGCTCGGCCAGCGACGGGGCGGCCGATTCTTCGTCGGTGTCGCGGATGCCCAGGGCGCGGCTGCAGAAGTCGTAGAGCTGGCCGACATCGACCGGTGTCCCGTTCAATTCCGAACCGAGCCAATGCAATCGCTGCGCACCCATCATCGTCTGCATGACGATCGCGGCCGCCGCGCCGACGTCCAAGCCCGGGTTGAAAACGCCCTCGGTGATGCCCTGCCCGACGATGTCGCGAATCAAGCCGTGCAGCGGAGAAAGCACCCGGGCGTATTCGCGAGGTCGAGTCTCGGCCAGGTGCTGGTTGTAGAGAGTCAACGCTCGATTGAGGCTGTCTTGAGTGCTCGATTCCGGCTGCTGGCTGACCCTGTCGATCAGCAATTTCAGTGCCGCGGTGCTGTCCAACGCCGTGGTTTCGGCGCGCCACGTCTGCACCGATTGGGCGATGGTTCGATCGAACAGCGCCAGCAGCAGTTCGTCCTTGCTGCTGAAATGTTGGTAAAAGGCTCGCAGCGACGTCTTCGAGCGCGCGACCACCTCTTGAACGGTGAAGTCCGTGCGTCCCGTTTCGCCCAGTATCGCGACGGCGGTTTTGATGAAGCGGTCGCCGCGAGTGATCTTCACTTCGTCTTTGGGGTCGGCCATCAGCGCTTGGTCCCCTTCCATAGCGCGCAGGTCGCGCTATGAGAATGAGGTTACCGCGACTGACCGCCGCGCGAGATGGTGCTTACGCCTTACGGCAGAAGATGCCGAGTATCTGCTGGCCGTTGTCCCTGGTGATGAGCGCCGGTGGCGGTGGAGGCTTCGGCGGCGGGTTGTCCCCGTCTCAGGCATGTTGGAGACGTTGCCCATCCCGGGCCACAGGGAGTAGTAGGTGTGGCAGACGTTCAATGTCCCAGAGTTACCGCTCGGCGGAGGGGGCTGGCCCGGGCCGACGTCACCTCCGTGTGACGCCTTCGGCTTCGTGCGCCAATGCCGCTGCGAGGCGCTTATAAGAGGCTTCGATCCTGGTCTTCATCAGATTTTTTGGAAGGCCGGGAATGCGCGGTAGGAAAGTTACGGTCCATATGATCAGCGATCCGTCCGGCCGCTCTTCGATGCGAATGTCACCCCGGTAGTCCTTCAGCGGCGTATACCACGGAAACGATGCGACATAGGCATGGTGATGCGGTCGCGTTCCATCGACGACCGTATCGCGTATTACGCTGTGCCCGATGCGCATTCGTCTGACGCCACCGATTGCAGTGTCAGGCTCTCCGTGCCGCTCCCAGGATGCGGCGGACACGGTAGGCAGGAAATCGGGCCAACGCTCGACATCCATGAGCACGTCATATACCGCTGCAGGTTTTGCGCGAGACAGTTGTTCGGCCCGGCATGACAGCGACCTACTCATGCTGCCGAAACGTACTCCAGGAGCTCAGCCGAATGCGGTGATTCAGGCGAATCTGCGTCAGAATGGCGGCGGGTCATCGTCGCGGTCGGCGGGAGGGGCGGGTCCGGCTGAAGCGGCCTGGCGGGCGGATCGGCGGGCTTGCCGTATTACGCGGTTGTGCCGGCGTTCGCCGGCAATGTACTTCGCGCGGTTCTCGGCGCGGGTGCGCCGCCGCTGCGGCATCATCGCGGCACGATCGGTGAGGCGGTCGGGCAGTCGAGGCTGGGCGATTTCACCGGTTGGCGCGCACAAGGACGGAAACAGGAGCGCACTGCCTGGGGTGGTCACGTATGTGTGCCCCGCCGGGGCGCGCCAGATCACCGTGCCGTCAGGCAGCTGCTGATCCTGCCATCCCCAGAAGGTTTTGATCAGATGATGTTGTCGGCAAAGGCATTTGAGGTTGGAGGCGTGCGTCGCGCCGCCCTGAGAATGAGGAATCGTGTGGTCGAGATCCGCTTCGGTCGCGGGGCGGTCGCACCCGGGAAAGCGACACGTCAAATCGCGGCAGCGCACGAATTCGGCCAACGTCTGCGAAGGGACGTACCCGCGCTCCGGCGGTGCGTCCCCGGGATGCTTTACGGGCAAAAGCGTTGCTGACCCGGCAAGCTCAGCTATCAGTTCCGCAGGGATAAGCGCGTCGGTCCCGATCATCGAACCGTGGTCTGGCGAAGCGCCGTCGATGGTGCACTGATTGGCGACCACGTGGATAACCACCGGGTTCGCCGGGGTCGCGCCTGACGGACACGTCGGCTGCCCGCAACGGCACTGCAGCCTTTGGGCTCCGGCCGCCAGCGCCCCCATCGCGTCAGCGCGGCGCTGTTGCAGGGTGCGCGGATCAGCCTCGCATACTGTGGCGGCCAAGGCATTCAGCCGCGCATCGACGGCGTGGGCATCGGTGGCGAAGAGTGTGCCGTGAACCTCGGACAGGCCCTCGCCTCCATCCCAAATGGAGAACTCACGACCCGCCTGGTGCTCGCGGCGCCGCCGGACCGCGTCGCGATCGGCCCGGGCCACGATCCGGTCCACCGCAGCTGCCAGGCGTCCGCGCGTCATCGTCGGCCATCGTTGGACTCGCAGCGCGAGCGCAGCGTCGACCGCGGCCATGACCTCGGCATCGTTGATCAAGTCGGTGCGGAACACGATCGTCTGGAACGTGGAGTAACTGATGTCACCGGAAACCAACGCGGAGCCCACCTTTGGCAGCCGATTCCGCATGGCCCGCGAATAATTCAGAAAACTCGACGCCTGCGCCTGGCTGATTCTCAGCGCCGCTGCGATCTCGGCGGAGATGGAATCCCAGGTGTCGGTGGCCCAGGTCTCGCGCTCCCCGTATTGGCGCAGCCGCAGCATGTCGAGCTCGCCGATTGCCACCAAGCGCTCACCGGCCGCTCGGTTCTCCGCGCGCGATGACGAACAGATCCGTTCCAGCAAGGCCGCGGACTCCGGCGTCGTGGCTGGATTGAGGCGCGCGACCATCGCGTCAAACCGGGCGATCACCTCCGGTGGCGACCCACGTCCCGTCGGTCCTTCGAACATACATTCGATTATACGTTGC